>DATHEP010000084.1:0-7234 GCA_035318525.1 Conexibacter sp. | reverse complement strand
GATCTACAACGGCACGCTGGCGGTGTTCCCCGGGTCGGCGGGAAGCGCGCTGCTCGACCCGACGAGCGGCGCAGCCGCTGAGTGGGACGCCGACGAGGCGCACGCCTACAAGCTGACGCTGATGCTGCCCGGGTCGAGCGGCGCCGGCACGAACGCGACGGCGAACTTCACATGGCTGGCGACGAGCTCATGAGCGCGCTCGCCCTCCCCCGCTCGCGTCCGCTCGTCTGGGCGAACCGCGCCGCGACCGTCGTGCTCGTGGTCGTGCTGGCGGTGCTCGTGCTCGGCGCGGGCCTGCGCGCGGCGGGACTGACGCCGTTGGTGGAGCGCAGCGGCAGCATGGCGCCGGCGATCGCGGCGGGCGACGTGGTGCTCATGCGGGCGACGCCGGCTGACGCGCTGCAGGACAGCGACGTCGTGTCGCTGCAGGACCCGCTCGACGAACGGCTCGTTACCCACCGCGTCACCTCCGTCGCGCTGCGCGACGGGCGCGCCGTCGTCGTCACGCGCGGCGACGCGAACGCCTCGTCGGAGCGCTGGGTGCTGCGGGCGGACGAGCCGGTGGAGCGGATGGCCGCGCGCGTGCCGGCCGTCGGCGCGCCGCTGCGGTGGCTCGCCTCCCCGCTGCCGCGGCTCGTGCTCGGCGTGCTCGGCGCCGGCCTGCTCGCGGCTGCGCTGCTGCGCCGGATCTGGAGTCGCCCGTGACGCGCCTGTCCCTGCTCGCGGCCGCCGGCGCCTGCCTGCTCGCGCTCGCACTGGCGGGCAGCGCGGTGCCGTGGACGACGTCGAGCTTCACGGCGTCCGTCACGAACGCCGGCAACAGCTTCGCCGCGGCAGCCGTCAACACCGCGCCGGACGTGACGGCCGCGGCGATCGGCAAGTCGTCGGGCGGCGCAGTCGGCTCCGTCAGACGCAGCGGGACGTTCTACGTCTACGCCAACGCGACTGACGACAGAGGCGTATCGATGCTGCGCGCGACGCTCACGAACCTCACCGGCTCCTCGACCGCGGTCACGCTGAGCGCCGGCAGCTGGAGAGCGGGCGGCGTCAGCTACGGGTGGCGCAGTGCGGCGCTGACGGCGAGCAGCTCGCTGAGCAACGGCGCGAAGTCCTTCACCGTCACGGCGACCGACGCTGCCGGGCTGACGGACACCTTCACCGGCTCGGTGACGGCGGACTCGACCTCGCCGTCGGCCAGATCGATCGCGACGACGAACAAGGCGGGCGGCATCGCCGGCCGCGCCGAGCAGGGCGACACTGCCGTCGTCGCGTTCACCGAGGCGATCGACTCGGACTCGCTGGTCGACGGCTGGGACGGCACGGCGCTCGACGTGCAGGTCGCGATCGTCGACGGCGGCGGGTCGAGCAACGACCTGCTGCGCGTCTACGACGAGGACACGCTCGACCCGGACGGCTACTTGCCGATCGGCACGATCGACCTCCGCCGCTCGGACTTCGTCATGTCCGGATCACCCGCGGTGTTCGGGCTCGCGACCGCGAGCGGCACCGCGTCGAGAATCGTCCTCTCCGGCGCGACGCTGACGATCACGCTTGGCTCGCTCGACCTCGGCTCCTCCAACACTTCATCCGGCAACGCGGTCGAGCGCTACACGCCGGTGTCGACGATCACCGACGTCGCCGGCAACGCCTCCGGTACGAGCACGGTCTCCGCGAGCGGCTCCCACCGGGCGTTCTGAGCGCCGCGCAGGCCGGCGCCCGTCCGGCGCTCCACGAGGGCGACGTCTCCGATCGCGTTCCGTTCCGCATCGGAACGGCGGCAGGTATCGTCAGCGCATGCCCCGAGCCACCGAGGACCAGGCGCAACCCGAGCGCGTCGGCCGGCCGCGCGACCCGGCGATCGACGTCGCCGTGCTCGACGCGACGCTCGCGGCGCTCGCCGACGGCGGCTACGCGCGGCTTACGCTGGAGGACGTCGCGCGCCGGGCGGGCACGACCAAGCCCGCGATCCGTCGGCGCTGGAGCGGCCGACAGCGGCTCGTGCTCGCCGCGCTCAGCTCGCGGCTCAGCGTGCCGAGAGCGCCGGACACCGGCTGCACGCTGTGCGACCTCGACGAGTGCCTGAAGCTGTTCGCGGCCGCCTTCCGGCGGATGCCGGCCGAGGTGCTGGGGCCGCTGTACGCCGACTGCGCCGGCGACCGGGCGCTGCGCGACGCGTTCATGGCGACGCTGTTCGAGCCCCCGCGCGCCGCCGTCGAGCAGACGCTCGAGCGCGCGCACGCCCGCGGCGACCTGGACGAGCGGGCGGACCGCCAGGTGCTGCTCGACCTGATCGGGTCGTTCGTCCACTACCGCGCTTTGTTCGGCCACGCGCCGGTCGGCGACCGCGAGATCGAGCGCACCGTCGAGACGCTGCTGCGCGGCGCCGCGGCCGACTACGAGCAGCTCGTCGCGCACGGCCGGCAAGCCGGCGGGAGATCGGCGATGCATCGGCTGCACGCCTGAGCGGCGGGCCGGGGCGCCCGGCCGCGAGCCGCCGGGCGGCCTCAGCGGTCGCCGCCGGCGCGCAGGCGTGCGGCGATCGCCTCGATGCGCCGGCGCGCGTCCACGCGGTCGGTCGGGTACACGGGCGGCCGGTCGACGGACGCGAAGCCGGGCACGAGCAGGTCGAACTCCAGGCCGGCGAGCAGCTCGAGGCTGGCGAGGTAGTCGGCGCGGTCGCTGACACCGTCGAGCACGGCGGCGATCCACTCGTCGTCGCGCACGTAGATCGTGTCGCCGGTGAAGAGCGCGCGCCCGTCCGGGCCGTGCCACAGGAACGCCGTGGCGCCGGGCGTGTGACCGGGGATCGGGACGACCTCGAGGTCGTCATCGACGCGGTGGCGCTCGTCGAACGTCTCGTCGACGGAGACCGTCTCGGCGACCTCGGCCGCATCGGCGGCGTGCACGTGCAGCGGCGCGCCGAAGGCGCTGCGCAGCTCGGCGGCGACGGGCGAGGCCTCGTGCGCGTGGTTGAGGTACTGGTGGGCGACGCCGCCGAGCTCGCGCAGCTCGTCGAGCTGGCCGTCAAGCGCGGTCGCGGCATAGAGGACGACGTTGCCCTGCGGGCGCTTCAGCAGGTAGGCGCGAGCGCGCAGGGAGCTGCCGCCGAAGAAGTCGAACGGCGGCGAGGCGTGGAGACCTTCTGAGATTCGTTCCATAGTGAAACGAAACGTAACAGGCGCGCGGCAGGATCCGCGGTCGGGGGTCAGCGTGCCGACGACGCGCGCCCCGGCCCGCCCCACCGGACGCCTGCTAGCGTCGCGCGCATGGGATCCCGCCGCGCGCGACTGCGTGCGACGCTCGTCCTGACCGCCGTCGTGGCGGCGACGCTCGCCGGCGGGCTGCTGGCGCTCACGACGTTCCGTCAGGACCGCGACCTCGACGCCGGGACCGTGCGTGTCTCCGTCGTGCCGGGCGCTCCGAGCGGCCTGGCGTTGTACGTGCCGCTGGTCGACTGGGGCGTGCGCTTCGACGCGGTCCGACTGCCGGCCCAGCTGCGCGTGGACGTGCGCCGGATCGACCGGGCGGCACTCGGGCGCGTCGCCGAGCAGCGGCAGCTCGACGTGCGAGCGCTGCGTGCTCAGGCGCGCGATGCGATCGCGGGCTATCTGCGTGCGCTCGTGATCGTCGTGTTCGCCGCCGCGCTGCTCGCCGGAGCGCTCGTCGCGCTCGCGTTGCGAAGCGGCGATGGACCACGACTGCGCTGGTCGCTGGGGTGCGCGGTCGCGACCGCGCTGTCGGCGGCCGGGGCGGTGGCGCTGCTGCTGCCGCCGCGTGGCGCGCTCGAGGATCCCGAGTACTTCGCGCACGGCTCCGACATCCCGGCCGCGCTGCGCGCCGTCGAGGCGGTCGGCCGCTCCGAGCGCGCGCTCAGCGAGGAGTTGGACGCGCAGCTCGTCGGCCTCGCGCGGCTCGTGGTCGCACCCGGGCGGATCGCGCCGACGCGCGACGCCCCGCGGCTCACGCTGGCGTCCGACGTCCACAACAACGTGCTTGTGCTGCCAGCGCTGCGACGGATCGCCCACGGCGGGCCGCTGTTCGTGGCAGGCGACCTGACCGACCGCGGCTCGCCTCTGGAGGCGAGCGCCACCCGCTCGATCGCCCGTGCCGGCGACCCGCTCGTGTTCGTGTCCGGCAACCACGACTCGGCCGTGCTCCAGCGCGACCTCGCGCGGGCGGGCGCGATCGTGCTCACACGTCGCGGGCGGCTGCTGCCCGACGGGCGCCACGGCCCGCGCGTGGTGCGCGTCGGGAGGCTGCGCGTGGCCGGGTACGACGACCCGTTCCTGCGCAGACCGGGTCAGGCGAGCGCGCCGGACCCGCAGCCGAGCGCCGCGCAGCAGGCCGCGTTCGACGACTGGCTGCGTTCGCTCGGAGGCGATCTCGACGTCGTACTCGTCCACGAGCCCGCGCTCGCCGCCGTCGCGCTGGAGCGACTCGCCGCCGACCCGCCGCCGCGACCGCTCGCGTTCCTCGTCGGCCACACCCACGTCCCGTCGCTCCAGACGACCCGCAACGTCCTCGTGCTCAACGGCGGCACCGCCGGCGGCGGCGGCACCGGCAACCTCGCCGAGAGCCAGCCGATCGGCCTCGCCGTCCTCAGCTACGAGACCGACCCCACCTTCGACCCGCTCGCCGCCGACCTGATCGAGATCGACCCCGCCAACGGCGACGCCACCGCCACCCGGCGCCGACTCGACCTCGACGACGAGGCGACGCTCGGTGACGCAGCGCTCGACGGGCCCTGACGCGTAACCGAGTCGCTGCAGCTTTCACCGGCAAGCCTGCACGCTGATTCGAGTCGAGTGGACTCATCAACGCCACCATCCACCGGCGATATCCCTGAATGCGGTAGCCCGACCGCGACGAAAACAGCGAGGGCTCCCGTGCAAATTCATTGCGTCGCTCACCTCGACGTCTGCGACTTGGCGACGATGCCGCGCCCTGCCTCCCCTGACCGGAGCCTTCTTCATGATCAAGCTCGTCACCCGATCGTTGCTCGTCGTCGCCGCGGCGATCGCAGCGATCGCAGCGCCGGCCGGCGCCGCACCGTCTACCGACGCCCTCGCGTGGGGCGCCTGCCCGCCGATGCGGGGCCTCGACCCGCGCCAGCAGTGCGCGACGCTTGCCGTCCCGCTCGACTACACCGATCCGACCGGCGAGACGATCGAGATCGCCGTCTCGCGGATCGAGGCCGCGCCCTCGCCCGCGCACCGCGGCGTGCTGCTCTACAACCCCGGCGGCCCCGGCGCGTCCGGCCTGTCCGGTCCGACGCGCCTCACGAGACTGCTGCCGGCGTCGGTCCGCGAGCGCTACGACCTCGTCGGCTTCGACCCGCGCGGCATCGGCTGGAGCGCGCCGGTGTCGTGCTCCCTCGCGCCGGCCGACCAGGATCTGCTGCGCTTCGTCCCCTACCCCGAGCCCGACGGCGACATCTCCGAGAACGTGGCCTACTCGCAGCGAGCGGCCGCCGGCTGCGCCGCCACCTCCGGTCACCTGCTGCCGCACATCACCACCGCGAACACGGCCCGCGACATGGACGCCCTGCGCGCCGCACTCGGCGAGCAGAAGATCAACTACCTCGGCTACTCCTACGGCACGTACCTCGGGTCGGTCTACGCCACCCTGTTCCCGCAGCGAACCGACCGCTTCCTGCTCGACAGCGTCGTCCATCCGGACCGGATCTGGCGCGAGACGTTCAGCGCGTGGGGCCCGGCGGCGGAGATCGCCTTCCCCGGCTTCGCCGAGTACGCGGCGGCCAACGACGCGGCCTTCGGCCTCGGCGACACCCCCGCCGAGGTGCGGCAGAAGTTCTTCGAGCTGCTCGCCGAGGTCGAGACCGAGCCGTATCCGCTGCCCGGCCTGACGATCGACCACAAGTGGTACCGCGAGCTGACACGCACCGCGCTGCGCGACGAGGTCGCCTTCGCGGAGCTGGCCTTCATCCTCCACCTGATCGACGAACGCGAGGCCGCCGGGACGCGCCTTCGCACGCGCGGCGCCGAGGCAGCCGCAGCCCTGCGCGAGCGGGCGCAGCTGCCGGCGCCGGCCGTCGTACAGGGCGCGAGCGCCGACGCGTTCCCGGAGGTCCCGGTCGACAACGCCTTCGCCGCCCCCTGGGCCGTCGTCTGCGGGGACGCGGACTGGCCGGAGTCACCGGCCGACTACCAGCGCGACGTGCTGCTCGCGGACGAGCTGTTCCCGATCGTCGGGGCGAGCGCAGCCAACATCTGGCCGTGCGCCTTCTGGCCGTTCGATCCGCCCGCCCCGGTCGCCGTCGAGCACCTCGACGGCGGCAGCGCGCTGCTGTTCCAGAGCACCAAGGACCCGGCAACGCCCCTCGACGGCGCCGTCGCGCTGCGCCACAAGCTCGGCGAGCGCTCGCGGATCGTGAGCTTCGGCAACGGCGGCCACGCCCTGTCGTTCACCGGACGCAACGACTGCGCCGACGCCCTCGCCACGCAGTTCCTCGCCAGCGGAGAGCTGCCGCCGCGCGACGTCTCCTGCCCCGCGGAGCCGCTGCAGCAGTAGCCGCCGCGCTCGCGACGGACAGGCGCGCGAGCCCCCGGCACTCCGCCGGGGGCTCGCCGCCGCTGGCCTCAGCCGGGCGCGCCGGCGCCGGCGGCGTTCACCATCCAGTTCGTGCCGAACCGGTCGACGCACATGCCGAACGTGTCGCCCCAGGGCGCCTTCTCGAACGGCGCCGTGACGGTGCCGCCCTCGCTCAAGCGCTCCCACCAGCCGCGCAGTCTGGCCTCGTCGTCGCCGCTGAGCGACACGGACACACCGGCCTGCGGCCGGTGCTCCATGCCGCTCGGCGTGTCCGCTCCCATGAGCACGAACCCGTCGGGCGTCTCCAGCTGGGAGTGCATCACCTTCTCCTGCTCGGCCGGATCCTCGCTGGCGTGGAAGTCGGCGAACGTCGAGATCGTCAACTCGCCGCCGAAGACCGACTTGTAGAACGTCATCGCCTCACGCGCGCTGTCGCGGAAGCTGAGGTAGGGGTTGAGCCGCACGGTCATGTCACGTCCTCCTGTCGCCGTCAGACGACGACATCCTAGGTCCGCGAACGCCGCACGTCAGGCGGCCGGAGCCGGAAGCCGTCAGGCGCCCAGGCTCAGGAAGAACCGCCGAATCCCCGGCCCCGCCCAGCTCGGCCAGTCGTGGCCGCCGTCGTGCTGGCACCACTGGACAGGGTTGATCGTGCCGGGGAATGCCACGCACGGCGCAGGGT
>DATHEP010000083.1:0-2229 GCA_035318525.1 Conexibacter sp. | reverse complement strand
GCCGGCTCCTGCCCGAGCGCTTTGACCAGCTTCGAGCCCACCTGGCCCTGGCCGACCTCGCCGTAGTCGATCCCCCACTTGGCGTCATACGAAGAGGCGGCGACGTCGTGGTAGCGCGTGTTGACGACGCGGATGTCCTCGTCGGTGCGTGGAGCCTCCATCGGGCGCGGCACTCTACTGTGTCGGCCCTCGTGAGCACCGCATACGTTCAGTCGAACCAGCCCGACGGCGTGCCCCCGCTGGAGCTCACGGGCGAGCGCACGCTGCCCGACGTGCCGGAGGAGAACTACTGGTACCGCCGGCACCTCGTCGTCTACGAGTGGATCGCCGCGCGGACGGTCGGCCGGCGCGTCGTCGACATGGCCTGCGGCGAGGGCTACGGCTCGGAGGTGCTGTCGCGCGGCGCGGCGTCGGTCGTGGGCGTCGACGCGAATCCGGACGCGCACGAGCACGCGCGGCTGCGCTACGTGCGCCAGAACCTGCGCTTCGAGCGCGACCTGGTCGAGACGTTCGACGAGGAGTGCGACGCGGTCGTCTTCCTGCAGACGATCGAGCACGTGCAGAGCCCGGGGGAGATCCTCGAGCACTTCAAGTCGATGCTCGCGCCCGGCGGGATCGCCTACGTCTCGACGCCGAACCTGCTGACGCTCGCACCGCCCGGCGCAGAGAAGTCGGAGAATCCGTGGCACGTGAAGGAGTACCGCGCGCACGAGTTCCGCGAGCTGTGCGCGGCGCACTTCGACCAAGTCGAGCTGTGGGGCCTCTTCCACGCGCGCAAGCTGCGCGCGCACGCGCTCGCGCTGAAGCTCGGGTGGGACGTGGCGCACAGACGGCTCGGCCTCACGAGACCGTTCTACGACCGCTTCACGCCGGCGATCGCGGCCTCCGACTTCGCGCTGCGGGCGGGCGATCTCGACCCCGCACTCGACTTCCTGGCAGTCTGTCGGGCGTGAGCGGCCGCGCCCCGTCGCGCGCCTCCGCCGACCGCGGCGAGCTGGCGCTCGTCCTGCACACGCACATGCCGTACGTCGAGGGCTACGGCACGTGGCCGTTCGGCGAGGAGTGGCTGTGGGAGGCGATCGCGACCTGCTACCTGCCGCTGCTCGACGCGCTCGGCGAGCACGGCGCCCCGTTGACGCTGTCGCTGACGCCGGTCCTCTGCGACCAGTTGGAGGCGCCGGACGTGCCCGATCGCCTCGCGACGTTCCTGCGAGAGGTGCGGCGCGAGACGCACGCGATCGACGTAGCCGGCTGTCGCGAGGCCGGCAAGGAGGAGTACGCGCGCGAGCTCGAGCGCGCGGCCGGCGACTATGAGCGCGCGCTTGCGCGCCTCGAGGCGCTCGGCGGCGATCTGCTCGGGGCGTTCGCGCCGTACGCGAGCTGGACCTCGTCCGCGACGCACGCGGTGCTGCCGCTGCTCGCGACCGACGCGGGCGTGCGGCTGCAGCTCGAGAGCGGGATCGCCTCCCATCGCGCGCGCTTCGCCGGTGGCGAGTGGGAGGGCGGCTTCTGGCTGCCGGAGTGCGCGCACGCGCCATGGCTCGACCCGCTGCTGGAGGAGGCCGGCGTGCACGCGACGTGCGTCGACCTCACCGACGTGCTCGGCCGTGGCGCGCCTGCGCAGCTCGCCCCGATCGCGACCGGCGACGGCCCGCTGCTCGTGCCGATCGATCGCGCGACGATCCAGCTCGTGTGGAGCGACGGCGGCTACCCGTCGCATGCCGCCTACCGCGACTACCACGCCTTCACCGTCCACCACCACCGCGTGTGGCGCAACGACGGCGGCACGTACGACCACTCCGCAGCGCTCGCGCAGGCACGCGCCGACGCGGCCGACTTCGTCACGCGCACGCTCGCGCGGCTCGATGAGGGCGCCGCCGCGCTCGGCCGCCCGGCGCTCGCCGTCTGCGCGCTCGACACCGAGCTCCTCGGCCACTGGTGGTACGAGGGGATCGCCTGGCTCGGCGCGGTGATCGAGGAGGCGGAGCGACAGGGCCTGGCGCTCGCCCCGCTCGACGACGCGCTCGCCCGCCACGAGCCGGTGCCCCTCGCCGACGTGCATCCCGGCGAGTTGCCGACCACGACCTGGGGCACGCCGCGGGACCTCTCGACGTGGTCGGGTCCACAGGTCGCCGAGCTGGCGTGGCAGGCGCGGGACGTGGAGCTGCGCGCGCTCGTCGGCGGACGTGCCGGCGCCGGGCCGCCGAGTCCCCGTGCCTTGCGCGAGCT
>DATHEP010000082.1:0-3831 GCA_035318525.1 Conexibacter sp. | reverse complement strand
CGTCGTCGGCGACGTGGGCGAGCTGGAGCGGCCGGTCGTGCTGCCGAACTTCCAGAGACTCGGGCCGCGCTGCGGCAAGGACATGCAGCAGGTCGTGCTGGCGCTGCGCGCGCGGGACGGGGAGGAGGCGCTGCGCGCGCTGCACGACCACGGCGTGATCGCGGTCTCGGTCGCGACCGGCGACGAGCTCGACCCGACGCACACGTACGCGCTCGCGGAGAACGACGTCGTCGTGCGGCGCGAGCCGCGCGAGGGGCTCGTGCTGTCGGCGCGCAACGGGGTGACGGTCGCCGTCGACACGACGATCGACGAGCGGCTGCGGCGCGAGGGGCTGGCGCGGGAGATCGTGCGCGTGGTGCAGGCCGCGCGCAGAGAGGCCGGCGTCGCGGTCACGGACCGGATCGAGCTGCGGCTCGCCGGCAGCCCGGACCTGCTCGGCGCGGCGCGCGCCCACGAGCGCTACGTCGCCGAAGAGACGCTCGCGACGGCGGTGGCGTACGACGAGGCGGTCGCCGAGGGCGAGCCGCTCGCGGTCGACCTGGCGGTTGCGAAGGCGCCGCCGCGGGCGGCCTGAGCGCCGCCCTGCGCGACGCGGCGCCGGGCACGCGTCGTAGGCTTCCGCCGTGCCGTTCGCTGCAACCCTGATCGCCGCGCTCGTCGCGGGCCTCGTCGCGCGCGAGGCGCTCGGCCTCCCACTCGTCGCCGCGATGGCGATCGCGCTCGTGGCCGGCTTGGCGGCCGACGCGCTCGTGCGCCGCCGCGCCGACCACTGAGCGAGCCGAGGGCGCGCGCATGCGCCCAGCTTCGCCGACGCGCGTCCGCGGCGCGCCGAGGTGGGTACGCCGGAAGGACGCACCCAACCAGGGAGGGTCCTCATGGTCAACGACAACCTCGCCGAGGCCGCCCGCGCCGCGCACGACTGGGGCCTCGCAAGCTGGCTCGGCGGCAGTATGTACGGGCAGTTCGCGCTCAACCCCTCCGTCGCCCGCATCAACGACCACCGCGAGCGCGGCAAGGTCGTCAACGCGGCCTGGAACGGCTACAACCTGATCAACGCGCTGTCGCTGGGCTCCGTCGCCCTCGGCTGGTTCGCGTCGCGGGTCACGGAGACGCAGCCGCGCCGCCTCAGCCCGCGCGAGCGGAACCTCGCAAAGGCGAAGGACGGCCTCACGCTCGCCGCGCTGGTGACCGGCATCGCGAGCGCCGTCGAGGGCGCTCGGCTGGCGAGCGTCGAGCCCGAGGGCGCCGTCCCGATCGAGCGCGGGACGACGCCGGCGGAGGAGACGCCGAAGCGTGCGGCGCGCGCCCAGCGGGCGCTCGGCGCGCTCGGCATTGCGAACATCGGCTCCGGCGTCGGGCTCGTGGTCGTCAACGCGCTGCTCTCGCAGGCCAACTACAGCCGCCCGCCGCTGCGCCGCGCGCTGCTGCGCCGCTCGCGCTGACGGCGCTCAGCTCGCCGCGTCGGCGACGTGCAGCGCGACCCAGTCGTCGACCGGTGCCCAGCACTCGCGCGCGTCCAAGTCGAAGCGCCGGTGCGGGCGGCGTAGCCGCGTCGCGCGACGCGTGGCCGGTGCGCGTCGTAGGCTGCCGCCGTGCAGTTCGCCGCCACGCTGATCGCCGCGCTCGTCGCCGGCCTGCTCGCGCGCGAGGCGCTCGACCTGCCGCTCGTCGCGGCGATGGCGATCGCGCTCGTCGCCGGCCTTGCTGCGGACTACGCGGTGCGGCGGCGCCTGCAGCGCTGACGGCGGCTCGTCACCGCCGGCCGTCGACGAGCGCGATGACGCCCTGCACCCGCCCGCGCGGCTCGTAGCCCGCCTCCCGGAAGGCGGCGGCGACGTCCGGCAGGAAGTCGCCGGGCGTCGTGTCGTAATTGCCGAGGAACACGTGCCGGACGCCTTCGCGGCGCAGCAGCGCGATCGTGTCCCGCGTCTGCTCGGGCGTCGGCATCGATTCGACGCTCGAGTACGGCGCCACGTTGGTCAGGTCGAGGTCGTAGGCGATCCGCTGGCCGACCGGCACGAGCAGCGCCACGCGCTCCCCGGGGTCGGTCAGGCGGTCGACGAGCTGCACGGTCTCCGGCGTCGCGAATTCGGGCGCGGCCTTGTGGTTCGCGATGCGCGAGAGCTGCGTGCCCGGGCTCGGCAGCTGCGTCAGGCAGCAGGCCGTGAACGCGAACGCGAACAGGACCGCGACCTGGAGCGGCGCTGGCCGGCGCCAGCCGCGAGCGGCCAGGTCCCGCACGACGGCGACGAGCAGCAATGCGACCGCGAGGCTCCAGGCCGAGAGCATCGAGATCAGCCCGAGCCCGTCCGAGTGCCCGACGTAGTAGCTGCCGGCGATCAGCCCGAACGTCCCGCTCCAGGCGAGCATGCCCGTCAGCACGACGTCCGGCTCGGCGCGCTTCGCACGCACCGCGGCGAGCACGAGCGCGCCGCTGAAGGTGACGTAGAGCGCGACGTGGAAGCCCATCGCGGGCATCGGCACGAGCGACCAGCCGCCGACCCCGATCAGCCGCGAGAACTCGAGCAGCAGCCCGAGGTCGGGCAGCTCGCCGGTGCGCACGAGCGCGACCAGCGACACCAGCAGCCACGCCGCGAGCAGCCCGCCGGCGGCCTCGGCGAGCAGACGGCCGGCGGCGCGCCACGACGTCGGCGGCCGCGCGCACAGGAGCGCGGCGAGCGTGCCCGCGAACGCTCCGACGCCGAACTCGGGGTTGTTGATCGCCACGAGCCCGCCGGCGCACAGCAGCAGCCATGCCTGCCGCGGCGCCGCGCGGTCGACGTGACGCGCCGTGAGCCACGCCAGCAGATACGGGCCGGCGTACCGCACCGGCCAGAGGCTGAAGATGCTCGCGGGGCTCAGGCGGCTGTCGCCGATCTCGATCATCGTGAAGAAGCCGGTCGCGAGCACGGGCAGGAACAGCAGCAGCGCGAGCAGCGAGCTGCGGACGACGCGACGCAGCGTCGCGTACACGGCGAGCAGCGAGAGCCCGCTGATGCTCGCCATCGTCACCGTCCACTCCGTCGTCGTCGCCTTGCCGAGCAGGGCCATCGCGGCGGCGGGCGCGTACGACAGCAGCTGCCCGTAGGTCGCGTGGAAGTCGACGAGCGGCGTGCGGCCGTCGAGCACGGCGAACGTCTCGTTCATCGTCCACGGGATCAGGTTCACGCCGAGCGCGTCGCCGATCGTGTCGTCCGTGTTGACGGCCGTCAGCAGCCAGACGGCGGTCAGGAGGGCCGCGAGCGCGGTGCAGGCGATCCGGCGCGCCCGCGTCTCGCGCAGCGCGATCCGCGCGAGCGCGGCGGCGATCCGCTCACGGCGCATCACGACGAGCGCCAGCAGCGTCAGCGCCGCCGCCGCGATCAGCATCCACGGCTTGAGGATCGCCGACGGTCTGGCCTGTTCGACTCTCCAGCCGATGTTGTACTGCGCGAGGCCGGCAAGCACGAGTACGGCGATGACGGTCAGCTGGACGGCAACGGCGGCGATGCGCGCGGCGCCTTGCGGCGGGCGCCAGCGCAGGCGCCCTGACGCGAGCACGACGGCCGCCAGCAGCAGCGGGCCCAGCAGCGCGACGACGTAGCGGCCGTGCTCGGCCGGCTCGACGTGCACCGCCGCGGTCTCCCAGAAGACGACGTCGCCCGGGCCGAGGAAGGCGCGCCCGAGCGGCGGCCCGATCAGCAGGATGCCGGCGAACGTCAGCAGCGCGCACGGCAGCGCGGCGAGCCAGGCGACCTCACGCGCTTCCGGCGGCGCGGCGCGCGACGGCTCGACGGCGCGCGCGGTTCTCATGGCTCGGCGTCGGCGAGCCGGTAGGCGACGATCTGCGGC
>DATHEP010000081.1:0-5205 GCA_035318525.1 Conexibacter sp. | reverse complement strand
CAGGCACCGGTCCCTGCGCGTGGAGCACGAGCCGTCCGGCAGCCCGGCGAGCGGCGCGATCGGCGCCGAGCTGGCGTGCCGGCGCGCCGGCACGCCGCAGGCACGCGGCGACGGGACGCTCGCTGCGCGCGCCGAGCGCGGCGGCGACCAGCGCGGCTTGGTCGAAGCCGCGGGCGCGGCGGCGCGCCGGATGCAGCGGCACCGGCACGAGCACGGCGTCCGCGAGCAGCTCCTCCGGGACGCCGGCGGCGATCTGCGCCGCCATCAGCCGCGCGACCGGCAGCGCACCGCGGAACTTCAGCGCGGCGACGAGCGCGGACGCCGGACCGGCGTGCGCGAACGGGGACCAGGCGCGCGCGAACGCGGCGTCGCGCGCCGGGCAGCGTGCTCCGCACGGCGCCGGTAGGCCGCAGCGCCGGCAGCGCGGATCGCGAAGCCAGGGGAGCGCGCGCCGGCAGGGCACGCACAGCTCCGCGGCGGCAGCGTCCAGGGGCGCGCGACAGGCGAGGCAGGCGGGCGGCGCGAGCGCCGCCGTCAGCTCGGCGGACAGCCGGCGCATGAGGTCGGCGAGCGGCATGCCGCCACCCTGGCTCACGGCCCGCAGGCGACGCAGCACGCGAATGCGACAATCCACGCGCATGTCCCCGGATGCTTCGTGGACCTTCGCGCCCGGCGTCGTCCTGGCGCTCGTCCTGTACCTCGCGATCTACCTCGTGCGCTGGAAGGGCTCGCGCGCACCCGGCGAGCCGCATCCGCCGGGCGTCGGCCGCCTGCTGGTGTTCCTGGCGGGGATCCTCGTGCTGGTCGCGGCGCTGATCTCGCCGATCGACGCGCTCGGCGAGCAGATCCTCGCGATGCACATGGTGCAGCACGTGCTGCTGCTCGACGTCGCGCCGATCCTGCTGATCCTCGGGCTCACGAAGGTGCTGCTGCGGCCGGCCACGCGCGTGATCCACCAGGTCGAGCAGCGTGCCGGCTGGCTCGCCCTGCCGCTGTTCGCGGTGATCCTCTACACCGCCGCGATGTGGGTCTGGCACATTCCGGCGCTCTACGACGCGGCCGCCAGATACAGCGGCGTGCACGTGCTGGAGCACCTCACGTTCATGACGGCGGGGCTCCTCTACTGGTGGCACCTGCTGTCGCCCGTCAGCACGAGACTGCGGCGCGAGGGCACCACGCCGATCGTCTACATGGTCAGCACGAAGGTGACGGTCGGATTCCTCGGGATCCTGCTGACGTTCGCGCCCAACGCAGTCTTCAGCTACTACACGAACCAGCCGCAGTACTGGGGCCTGGACCCGGACAGCGACCAGGCGCTGGCGGGCGTGATCATGGCGCTCGAGCAGTCGATCGTGATGGGGATCGCGCTCGTCGTCCTCTTCACGCGCATGCTCTCGCAGTCCGAGCGCGAGGAGCAGCGGGCGGAGCGCTACGGCGCGCTGTGACGTCGCCCGAAGGTCAGCGCTTGCGGTGACCGGAGGGCGAGACCCCGGTCCGCGGGCGCATCCGATCGACGATGCCGGTGCTGCCGGCGATCGCGCCGATCAGCACGGTGTCCGGAGCGACCTCGGTGCCCGGCAGCACGATCGAGTCCTTCAGCGCGGCGCCCTCGCCGATCGTGACGCCGTCCCCGATCGCGAGCGGGCCCTGCAGGCGCACGCCGGAGCCGATCCGCACGTCACGACCGATCCAGACGGGCGGCTCGATCAGCGTCGCGTCGGTCAGCTCGGTGCCCTCGCAGATGCGCACGCCCTCGGCGATCTCCTCGCCGGGGACCTCGACGTGCAACTCGCCGCGCAGTGCGTCGAAGGTGCCCTCCTTGAGCTCCTGCAGCGAGCCGACGTCGTTCCAGTACTCGCCGATCTCGTGGATGTGGAACGGCACGTCGTTGGCCAACAGCGCCGGGAACACGTCCTTCGCCCAGTCGACGAACGGCCGTCTCGGGAAGTAGTCGAAGATCTCCGGCTGGAACAGGTAGATGCCGCAGTTGCCGAGGTCGGACAGCGCCTCGGCGGGATCCGGCTTCTCCTGGAAGCCGGTGATGCGGCCGTCGGCGTCGTGCAGCACGACGCCGAACTCGCGCGTGTCCGGCACGCGCTTGACGGCGAGCGTGCCGATGCCGCCGGCCGCCTTGTGACGGGCGACGAACGCGCCCAGGTCGATGTCGGTCAGCGCGTCGCCCGAGATGATCAGGAACGTGTCGCCGTCGAGGAAGTCGGCGCAGTTGCGCACCCCGCCGGCGGTGCCGAGCAACTCGGGCTCCTCCCGGTACGTCAGCGTGTCGCCGAAGTAGCCGCGGATCGTGTCCGGGAAGTAGTGCAGGTTCGCGATCACCTCGTCGTAGCCGTGGCGGTCGAGCAGGTCGACGATGTGCGCCATCACGGGGCGGTCGAGGACCGGCACCATCGGCTTCGGCAGCTCGAACGTGAGGGGGCGCAGGCGCGTGCCGAGGCCTGCTGCGAGGACCATCGCCTTCATCGGCCGCGGAGGCTAGCGAACGCCTCGGCGTGGCGCGGACGCGGAGCTACGTCCCTTGCTCCCACGTGGTCAGGTAGTCGCGCTGCGCGCTGGTGAGCGCGTCGATCTCGACGCCGAGCGCGGCGAGCGTCAGACGCGCGACCTCGTCGTCGATCTCGTCCGGGACCGGGTGCACGCGCGGTGCGAGCCTGCCGTCGGCGCGCACGAGGTGCTCGGCGGCGAGCGCCTGGTTGGCGAACGACATGTCCATCACCGCCGCCGGGTTGCCCTCCGCAGCCGCCAGGTTGACGACGCGGCCCTCCGCCAGCAGGTTGATGCGGCGGCCGTCACCGAGCACGTGCTGCTCGACGTGAGGCCGCACGGGGCGCCGCTCGACCGTCAGCTCGCGCAGCGCGGACAGGTCGCACTCGACGTCGAAGTGACCGGCGTTGCAGAGCACCGCCCCGTCTCGCATCTTCTCGTAGTGCGCGCGGCCGACGACGTCGCGCCCACCCGTCGCGGTGATCAGCACGTCGCCCTTGGCGGCCGCCTCGACGCCGGGCATCACCTCGTAGCCCTCCAGCTTCGCCTCAAGCGCGCGGACAGCGTCGATCTCGCAGACGACGACGTGCGCGCCGGCGCCCTTCGCCCGCAGCGCGATCCCCTGGCCGCACCAGCCGTAGCCGAACACGACGACCACGCGGCCGGCGAGCAGCATGTTGGTCGCGCGCAGGATCCCGTCGAGAGCGGACTGACCCGTTCCGTAGCGGTTGTCGAACAGGCGCTTCGTGCGCGCCTCGTTGACCGCGACGATCGGGAAGCCGAGCTGCCCGGCGGCCTCCAGCGCGCGCAGGCGCACGACGCCGCTCGTCGTCTCCTCGGTGCCGCCGAGCAGCTCGCCGAGCTGCTCGGCGCGCCGCCCGTGCAGCGTCGAGACGAGGTCAGCGCCGTCGTCCATCGTCAGGTGCGGGCGCAGGTCGAGCACCGCTTCGATGTGGCGGTAGTAGGTCGCCATGTCCTCGCCGTGGATCGCGTGGACCGCCGCGCCGTCGCGAGCTACGAGCGCCGCGGCGACGTCGTCCTGGGTGTCGAGCGGGTTCGCCGCGCACAGCGCGACCTCCGCGCCGCCCGCCGCCAGCGTGCGCACGAGGTTCGCCGTCTCCGCCGTGACGTGCAGGCAGACGCCGAGACGCAGCCCGTCGAACGGCCGCTCGCGCGCGAAGCGCTCGCGGATCGAGCGCAGGATCGGCATCTGCGCCTCCGCCCACGCGATCCGCGCGTCGCCGCCCTCGGCAAGTCCGAGGTCGGCGACGTCATGGGGGGATCTAGTAACGGTAATGGTCGGCCTTGTACGGCCCCTTGACCGGCACGCCGATGTAGGCGGCCTGCTCGGGCGTCAGTCTCGTGAGCTTCACGCCAAGCGCGTCGAGGTGCAGCCGCGCGACCTTCTCGTCGAGGTGCTTCGGCAGCACGTAGACGCGTCTCTCGTACTCGTCGTTCTTCGTGAAGAGCTCGATCTGGGCGATCGTCTGGTTCGTGAACGAGTTGCTCATCACGAACGACGGGTGGCCGGTCGCGTTGCCGAGGTTCAGCAGGCGCCCCTCGGACAGCAGGATGATCGAGTGACCATCCTCGAAGGTCCACTCGTCGACCTGCGGCTTGATGTTCGTCCGCGTGATGCCCTGCGACTTCGCGAGGCCGGCGATGTCGATCTCGTTGTCGAAGTGGCCGATGTTGCCGACGATGGCCTGGTGCTTCATCTGCGCCATGTGCTGGGCGGTGATGATGTCCTTGTTGCCGGTGGTCGTGATGAAGATGTCGCCCTCGCGGATGACGTCCTCGAGCGTCTTGACCTCGTAGCCCTCCATGGCGGCCTGCAGCGCGCAGATCGGGTCGATCTCGGTGACGATCACGCGAGCGCCCTGGCCGCGCAGCGAGGCGGCCGAGCCCTTGCCGACGTCGCCGTAGCCGCAGATGACGGCGACCTTGCCGGCGATCATGACGTCGGTCGCGCGGTTGATGCCGTCGACGAGCGAGTGGCGGCAGCCGTAGAGGTTGTCGAACTTCGACTTCGTGACCGAGTCGTTGACGTTGATCGCCGGGAACAGCAGCTCACCAGCGGCGGCCAGCTGGTAGAGCCGGTGCACGCCGGTGGTCGTCTCCTCGGTGACGCCCTTGATGCCCTCGCCGATCTTGGTCCAGCGCTGCGGGTCCTCGCCGAGCGAGCGCTGCAGCAGGCCCAGGAACACCTGGAACTCCTCGGACTCGGCCTGCGCCGGGTCCGGCACGGCGCCGGCCTTCTCGTACTCGGTGCCCTTGTGGACGAGCATCGTGGCGTCGCCGCCGTCGTCGAGGATCATGTTCGGGCCTTCGCCGGGCCATGTGAGGGCCTGCTCCGTGCACCACCAGTACTCCTCCAGCGTCTCGCCCTTCCAGGCGAAGACGGGGACGCCCGTCTCGGCGATGGCGGCGGCGGCGTGGTCCTGGGTGGAGAAGATGTTGCAGGAGCACCAGCGGACGTCGGCGCCGAGCGCCGTGAGCGTCTCGATCAGGACGGCCGTCTGGATGGTCATGTGGAGCGAGCCGGTGACGCGCGCGCCCTTGAGCGGCTGCCGCGCGGCGTACTCCTCGCGGATGGCCATGAGGCCCGGCATCTCGGTTTCGGCGATGGCGATCTCGCGGCGGCCCCAGGGGGCGAGCGCGAGGTCGGCGACGTGGTAGTCGCTGAAAGTGGCGGGCGTCGGTGCA
>DATHEP010000080.1:0-6497 GCA_035318525.1 Conexibacter sp. | reverse complement strand
AGCACCGCACCGGTGGCGGCGAGCGCGGCGATGGCGACGAGGTCCACGGTCTCGGGGCTCACGCCGGCGTCCGGAACGAGCACGAGCCCAGCCCAGATCGCGCCGTTGAGCGCGCCCGCGAGCGCCCCGAGCAGCAGGCCGGCGGCGGCGCGCTGCGGCAGGCGACCCTGCTCCCCGCGGCGCAGGCACAGCCACACCGCCAGCGCGAAGCCGATCACGGCCCACGACACGCCGCGACGCGCCATCGTCGTGAGGATCAGCTCGGCGTCGGTCGGGTCGGCGCCGACGTCGATCCGCTCGCCGAGCAGCCGCGCGAGCATCCCGGCGCCGGTCGCGATCGCGACGCCCTCGGCCCACAGCGGCAGCAGCGAGCGGGTGGCGGAGGAGGATGCGGCGGCCGCTGACCCGGACGCGGCGGCAGCTTCGGCCGCGGATCCCGGCGCGGCATCGAGCAGCTCGTCGAGCGCCGCCATCAGGCGGGTGCAGTCGTAGCGCCACTTGAGGTCGGTCATCTCGAACGCGTTGCGCCGCGCGAGCGACCGCAGCTCCGCTGGCAACTCCTCGGGATCGGGCATCTGAGCGCCCGCGACGAGCACCGGGATCACCGTCACTCCGGCGGCCTTCAGCGCCGTCTCGACCTCGAGCCGCACGAAGTCCTCCGGGTCCGCGAGGCGCGAGGAGCCTGCTCTGTCTCTCGCCCAGTTCGGGCCCATCACGAGCAGCACCACGCGGCAGGCGCCGACGGCCGTCGTGATGTGCTCGACGAAGTCGACTCCGGGCGCCATCTCCAGGTCCATGAAGACGTTGTGCTCGCCGAAGCGGGCGGCCAGCGCGTCGTACAGCCGTCCGGCGTGGATCGCGGTGCCCTGCCGGCGGTAGCTGACGAACAGCTTGGGCGAGGCGGCCGCGGTCACGTCGTCGCACCCGCGCCCTTCGCCGGCTCGCTGCGCTGCGCTACCCACGCCGCGTGCTCCTGTGAGACGAGCCCCTCGACGCGCTCGGCGAGCAGCGCACCCGGCCGCGACGCACCCGCGTACGGTCCCGCGCCGGCGAGGTAGAGGAACTTCTCGTGCTTGAGCCGCTCGCAGGTCGAGCGGTAGGCGCCCCAGTTCTGCTGGTACTGCTGCAGCTGCTGGAGCCCCTCCAGCACGACGATCAGCCCGCCCGCGGCGGCGGCCAGCTCCGACGGCGCCGAGGCGGCGGCAGCGACCGGGATCGCCGCTGCGAGCACGATCTGAAGGATCTTCAGGCGCTTGAACCAGCGCTGGTTGTGGCGGCTCTTGCCGTCGTACCAATCGATCTGGTCTTCGAGCCGGTGCTCGGCCGCCGCAGCCGCCGGATCCCGGCCGTCGCCCGCGAGCGGCGCCGCCGGCGCGAGCGTTGCCTCCTGCACGATCGCCTCTCCGGAGCGCTATTGCTCCGGATTCTTCATCTAATAGAGGCCCTGTGTCAAGCGAGCAGCTCGCGCACCGCGTCGGCGACGGCCTCTGCCGTCATCCCCAGCTCGCGCATCACGATCTCGCCGGGAGCCGAAGCGCCGAAGCGCTCGATCGAGACGGAGCGGTCGACGAACTGCGCCCAGCCCATCGCGATGCCCGCCTCGACGGAGACCTTCGGCTGGCCGGGCGTCAGCACGCTGTCGCGGTACGCCTGGTCCTGCGCGGCGAACAGCTCCCAGCTCGGCATCGCGACGACGCGCACGGCGACGCCCTCGGCGGCCAGCAGCTCGCGCGCCTCGAGCGCGAGCGAGACCTCCGAGCCGGTGCCGACGATCGTCGCGGCGGGCGCGCCATCGTCCGGATCCGCCAGCACGTACGCGCCGCGGTCGATCCCGTTCGCCGGGCCGTAGACGGAGCGGTCGAGCACCGGCAGGTTCTGGCGCGAGAGCACGAGCACCCCGGGGCCGTCAAGCTCCTCGACGAGGTAGCGCCACGCCTCCGCCGTCTCGGTCGCGTCCGACGGCCGGATCACGGTCAGGCCGGGGATCGCGCGCAGCGCCGCGAGGTGCTCGACCGGCTGGTGCGTCGGGCCGTCCTCGCCGAGCGCGACCGAGTCGTGCGTGTAGACCCACGCGACGTGCAGTCTCATGAGCGCCGACAGGCGGATCGCCCCGCGCATGTAGTCGGCGAACTGCAGGAACGTCGCGCCGTAGGGGCGCACGATCCCGCCGTGCAGCGCGAGCCCGTTCACCGCGGCGCCCATCGCGTGCTCGCGGATGCCCCAGTAGACGTTGCGCGCCGCCTCGGCGCGGCAGTACGGCCCGTCGGACTTGATGCCCGTCTTGACGGACTCGTTGAGGTCGCCCGAGCCGCCGACCATCGTCGGCAGGAAGGGCGCGATCGCCTGCAGCGTCTCGCCGCCGGCGGAGCGCGTCGCCAGCGAGTCCTTGCCCTCGAAGCTCGGCAGCGCGTCGGCCAGCCCCGGCAGCGGCTTGCCGGCCCACGCGAGGTCCCACTCGGCGGCGCGATCCGCGTCGGCGCCGCGCCACGCCGCGAAGCGCTCGGTCCACTCGGCCTGCGCGGCGGCGCCGCGCTCGACCGCGCTGAAGTGCTCGTAGACGCCATCCGGCACGAAGAAGTGGTTGTCGGGGTCGAACCCGTAGAACTCCTTCGTCGCGCGCACCTCGTCCTCGCCGAGCGGCGCGCCGTGGGCGCCGGCGGTGTTCGCCTTGTTCGGCGCGCCGTACGCGATCGTCGAGCGCACGCGGATCAGCGACGGTCTCGCCTCCTCGGCTCTCGCGGCGGCGATCGCCGTGCGCAGCGCGTCGAGGTCGTTGGCGTCGTCGACGTGCTGGGTGTGCCAGCCGTACGCGCGAAAGCGCATCTCGACGTCCTCGGTGTCGAACGACAGCGACGTGTTGCCGTCGATCGAGATGTGGTTGTCGTCGTAGACGAAGACGAGCCGGCCGAGCCCGAGGTGGCCGGCGATCGACGCGGCCTCGGCGCTGATCCCCTCCATCAGGTCGCCGTCGGAGCAGATCCCGTAGATGTGGTGGTCCATCGCCTCGGCGCCGTAGCGCTCGCGCAGGTAGCGCTCCGCAAGCGCCATCCCGACAGCGTTGCCGAAGCCCTGGCCGAGCGGGCCGGTCGTCGTCTCGACGCCGGGCGTGTCGTGCAGCTCCGGGTGGCCGGGCGTGCGCGAGCCCCACTGGCGGAACTGCTTCAGGTCGTCGAGCGCGAGGTCGTAGCCCGACAGGTGCAGGCACGCGTACAGCAGCATCGAGGCGTGCCCGGCCGACAGCACGAAGCGGTCGCGGTCGGGCCACCGTGGGTCGCGCGGGTTGTGGCGCATGACCTCCGTGAACAGCACGTAGGCCACGGGCGCCATCGCCATCGGCGTGCCGGGGTGGCCGCTGTTCGCCTTCTGCACGGCGTCCATCGCAAGCGTGCGGATCGTGTCGACGGCGAGGCGGTCGAGGTCGGAGGTCGTGCTCGACTGGGGCTCGGTTGTGGCCATGTGGGGACCTCGGTCGCGGGGACGTGCGGCGGACGAGTGACGCAGGTTAGCCGCGCCGCCCGCGGCACGTCAGGGGCCCGCCGTACACGTTGGTACGAGGACGTTCACGTAACCTGGTGACCATCGTGCACGGTAGATTCGTCATGCGGCCCCAAGGTGAGGATTGAGGAATGCTGATCGAGGCGGTGCGAGCGCCGGAGGAGCGCTTCGAGAACCTGCCGGACTTCCCGTATCGCGCGCACTACCGCGACGTCGACGGCCTGCGCCTTGCGCACCTCGACGAGGGCGACGGCGCGCCGGTGCTGCTCGTGCACGGCGAGCCGACATGGTCCTACCTGTGGCGGCACGCGATCCCGCCGCTGCGCGACGCCGGCTTCCGCTGCGTCGTTCCCGACCATGCCGGCTTCGGCCGCTCCGACAAGCCGGTCGACCTCGACTGGTACTCCTACGACCGTCACGCGGCGCTGCTCGCCGACCTGGCGGAGCGACTCGACCTGCGCGGCGCGACGGTCGTCGTGCACGACTGGGGCGGCCCGATTGGGCTGCGGCTCGCGGTCGAGCAGCCGCAGCGCTTCGACCGCATCGTCGTGATGGACACCGGGCTCTTCACCGGCCACCAGAGAATGAGCGACGCGTGGACGATGTTCCGCGACTTCGTCGAGCGCACGGAGGACCTGCCGATCGGCATGCTCGTGCGCGGCGGCTGCCACGCCGACCCCGGCGACGACGTAATCGCCGCCTACGAGGCGCCCTTCCCGGACGCCGCCTCGAAGGCGGGCGCGCGCGCCTTCCCGCTGCTGATCCCGCGCACGCCCGACGCGCCAGGTGCCGCCGAGGGCCAGCGCGTGCTCGACGCGCTCGCCGAGGACGCACGCCCGAAGCTCGTGCTGTGGGCCGACCAGGACCCGATCATCTCGCTGAGAACCGGTCAGCGCTTCGCCGCGGCGATCGGCACCGAGGTCGCGCACGTCGTGCCCGACGCCGGCCACTTCCTGCAAGAGGACCAGGGCCCGCTGATCGGCCGGCTGATCGCGGAGTGGCTCGCGTGATCACGCGCATCGCCACCGATCCCGGCTTCGCGCTGCGCTTCTTCGACGCCGGCAACCAGCTGCCCTCGGTACGCGCGTTGAAGCCGATCATGCTGGAGCAGATGGCACTGCATCGCGGCCAGCACGTGCTGGAGGTCGGCTGCGGCGCCGGCGACGACGTGCGCACGACCGCGCGGCGCGTCGGCCCGAACGGCCACGTGCTCGGCATCGACGCCTCCCCGCTGATCGTCGCCGAGGCGCAGCGGCGGACCCCGGACCACCTGCCGATCGAGTTCCGCGTCGGCGACGCGCTCGCGCTCGACCTGCCGGACGGCTGCGTCGACCGCTGCCGCGCGGAGCGGCTGCTGATGCACGTGCACGCCGACCCGGCCGCCGTCGTGGCGGAGCTCGCGCGCGTGCTGCGCCCGCACGGCCGGGCCGTGCTGTTCGACCTCGACTGGGACACGCTCGTGGTCGACGGCGCCGAGCGCGAGCTGACGCGGCGGATCGTGCGCAGCTACAGCGACGGCGTGCCGAACGGCTGGGTCGGGCGGGCGCTGCCGCGCCTGCTGCGCGATGCCGGGCTCGTCGAAGTGACGCCGACCCCGCACGCGATAGAGATCCCCTTCGACTTCTTCGGCTGGGTCCTCTCGGGCCATCTCGACGCCGCGCTCGCAGCCGGGCTGTTCACGCCCGACGAGCTGATCGGCTGGTGGGACCAGATCGACGCCGCGCACGCCAGCGGCCGCTTCTACGCGGCGATCCTCGGCTTCGTGGCCGCGGGCGCGAAGCCCTGGTAGACGCGCGCCGCCTGGGCACTCCCGCTACGCTCGGGAACGATGGCGTACTTCGAGCACGACGGGCAGCGGATCGCCTACTCCGTCTTCGGCGAGGGCGAGCGGGTGACGCTCCTGCTGCCGGGCCTGCTGCTGTCACAGCGGATGCAGGAGCCGCTCGCGCGGGAGCTGGCTGAGCGCGGCGAGCGGGTGGTCGTGATGGACCCGCTCGGCCACGGCAGATCGGACCGCCCGCGCGACATGTGGCGCTACTCGATGACGACGTTCGGAGCGCAGGCGGTCGCGCTGCTCGACCACCTGGAGATCGAGCAGGCGGTCGTCGGCGGCACCTCGCTCGGGGCGAACATCACGCTGGAGGTGGCCACGGCGGCTCCCGAGCGGGTGCGCGGGATGCTGCTGGAGATGCCGGTGCTCGACAACGCGCTGCTCGGCGCGGCGATCGCCTTCACGCCGCTGCTCGTGATGACGACCTTTGGCGAGCCCGTGATGAGACTCGTCCAGCGCGGAGCGCGGCTCGTGCGACGCGCGCCGCTGCCGTTCCTCGGCGAGATCGCGGCCGACTGGCTCGCGCAGGACCCCGGCCCGAGCGCGGCGGTGCTGCAGGGCCTGTTCTTCGGCCGGATCGCACCGCACCGCGACATCCGCCGCACCTTGGAGGCACCGGCGCTCGTGATCGGCCACCCGCGCGACCCGGTCCATCCGTTCTCGGACGCCGGCATGCTGGCCAGCGAGCTGCCGAACGGCCACCTGCTGAACGCCGACTCGATCGTCGAGCTGCGCACGCGGCCGGAGCGCTTGACGGCCGAGATCGCGGCGTTCGTGGATGCGTGCTGGGCGCCGAAGCTGAGCCGCGCGGCGGCGGCCACCGGTCGCAGACCGGTCCGCAGACGGGCCGCCCCGCGCCCGCGCAGACGGGCGCGCACGGCGGCGGGCTGAGCAGAGCGTCGTACCGTGGGCGGCGCCGGACGGAGCGCGCTACGCAGCCCGATGACGAGCGTCGACCAGGCCTTTGCGCTCGAGCCCGCGGCGCACGAAGTCGCTCGGCATAGGGTTGTGGCGCAGCCATTCGGCGACGGCGAGGCGCTGGATGTCGCGCGGCTTTCCGAACACGCCAAGATCGCTCAGGAGCCCGCCGGCGCTGTGCGGCAGCTCGCCCGGCTCGGCAAACACGAGGTCGTCGTCGAAGCGGCTCATCAGGTAACCACCACCATGGAGA
>DATHEP010000079.1:0-3395 GCA_035318525.1 Conexibacter sp. | reverse complement strand
CGCCGTCGAGCGTCTCACGCGGGACGCCGAGCTCCTCGGCGTGGCCGCGCACGTAGGAGAGCGCGATCCGCGCCGACTCCTTCATCACGTCGCCGAGCTGGCCCGTCAGCACGAGCGCGTCCTTGCGCTCGCCCGGCATCCGGACGGCCTCGACGAACAGCACGTCGCCGCCGGCGCCGGTGACCGCCAGGCCGGTCGCGACGCCCGGCGTCGCCGTGCGGATCGCGGCCTCCTGGAAGTGCTTCTGACGGCCGAGCGCGTCGCGCAGCGCGTCGAGGTCGAGCTGGACGGGAGCCTGGGCGGCGCCGGCCGCGATCTGCGTCGCGGTCTTGCGCAGCAGCGTGCCGAGCTCGCGCTCGAGCTGACGCACGCCGGCCTCCCGCGTGTACTCGCTCACGACCGTCCCCAGGAGCTCGTCGGAGATCGACGCCTCGTCGGGGCGCAGGCCGTTGCGCTCGAGCTGGCGCGGCCAGAGGTAGTCGCGGGCGATCGCCGTCTTCTCGGCGGTCGTGTAGCCGTCGAAGCGGATGACCTCCATGCGGTCGAGCAGCGGGCCGGGGATCGACTCCGCCACGTTCGCGGTCGCGATGAAGAGCACGCCGGAGAGGTCCAGCTCGACGTCGAGGTAGTGGTCGCGGAACGAGTGGTTCTGCGCCGGGTCGAGCACCTCGAGCAGCGCCGCGCTCGGGTCCCCGCGCCAGTCGGCGCCGACCTTGTCGACCTCGTCGAGCATGATCACCGGGTTCATCGTGCCGGCGTCGCGCAGGGCGCGGACCAGGCGGCCAGGGAGCGCGCCGATGTACGTGCGCCGGTGCCCGCGGATCTCCGCCTCGTCGCGCACGCCGCCGAGCGACATGCGCACGAACTCGCGACCGGTCGCGCGCGCGATCGACTCGCCGATCGAGGTCTTGCCGGTGCCGGGCGGGCCGATCAGCGTGAGGATCGCCCCGGAGCGGGCGGCGTCGCGGCCACGGGGGCGGTTCTCGGCCGCGTCATCGCCGCCGGCCCCTGTGACGTCGCGCGCAGGCGTCGGCTTGCCGTCGTCGGAGCGCGAAACGTCCAGCCCACGCTCGCGACGGAGCTTGCGCACGGCGATGTACTCGGTGATGCGTCTCTTGACGTCGTCGAGGCCCGCGTGGTCGGCGTCGAGCACCTCGCGCGCGTGGGTCGGGTCGAGCCGCTCCTCGGAGCGTCTGCTCCACGGCACGGCGATCAGCCAGTCGAGGTAGCTGCGGATCATGCTCGCCTCGCCCGACTGCTCGCCCATCCGCTCGAGCCGGCCCAGCTCCTTCTCGGCCTGCTCGCGCACCTCGTCGGGCATGCCGGCCTCGGCGATCTTCGTGCGGTACTCGTCGACGACGGAGGCGTCGTCCTCGCCGAGCTCCTTGCGGATCGAGTCCATCTGTCTGCGCAGGAACCACTCGCGCTGCTGTCTCTCGGCGCCGGACTCGACGTCGTCGCGGATGCGCTTGCGCACCTGCAGCTCGGCGAGCCGCTCGCGCTGGAGGCGCACGGCCAGCTCCAGCCGCTCCGTCACGTCGAGCGTCTCCAACAGGCCGACCTTCTGCTCGAAGGAGATGTCGGGGGCATAGCCCGACGTGTCGGCGAGCGTGCCCGGCTCGCTGATCGCGCGCACGAACGCTTGGACGCGCCCGTCGTCGCCGCGCAGCTCGAGCAGCTCCTCGACGACGGCGCGGTACTCGCGCTCGAGCTCGCGCGTGCGCCCGTCGACCGGCACGTCGTCGGGGTGCTCCTCGACCTCGACGTACAGCTTGCCGTCCGGCGCGGTGGTGGCGGCGCCGGCGACGCCGCGGTGGAGGCCGTCGAGGGTGACCGCGCGCCCGCCGCCGGGCAGGCGCACGTGCTCGCCCACGTCGGCGACGGTGCCGACGCTCGCGAAGGCGTTCTGATGTCTGGGCACGAGCAGCACGCGCTGCTCGTCGCCCACGTCGACGGTCAGCGTCAACGACATCGTCGGGAAGACGACGACGTCCTCGAGGGGGACCAGCAGCAGTCTGCTCATGTTCTCGTTCGCTTTCGGTCGGTGCTCGCCTAGCGAAGCGGAGGGCGATCCGCTCCGTGCCTTGAAATGAGTATAGGCACTGAAGCAGATCTATGTGGCATTGCATCAGATTTTCGACGTCTGAGCCTGTTTGCGCGCATCCTCACGATCTTCGTGCGTCGATCTGCGAAGATGGGCGCATGAGCGAGCGAGAGCCTGCGCAGCAAGGGATCCCGCCGGAGCCGAACGCGTCCGACAGACCGCACGACGTGCTCGCCGCCGAGGAGTTCGCGATGCCCGCTCCTGAAGCGGCGTGGCGCGCCCGGCCGGTCACGCTCCCGCCCGAGCCCAACCCGTCGGATGAGCCGCACGACGTGCTGGCTGCCGAGGAGTTCGCGATGCCGGCTCCGCCGCCGCACGTCGCGTTCGAGCGGACGCCGCTGCCCGCCGGTCCCGCCCGCCGTCACGTCTTCGCGGCGATCGCCGCGACCGGAGCGGCGCTCGTCGCGCTCCGGCGGCTGCTCCGCCGCTGATCGAGCCCCGCCCGCCCGGCGCGCCGACCTGCCGTTTGCTCGAGGAGGAGAGACCCGAGGAGGAAAGACGGCCGGACGCGCCGGGTGGGAGCTGGATGCCGCTGCGGTGCTGCTAGGCGCGCAAGCCCGCAGCCTTCGCGGGCGCGCCGGCCGGAGCGCGGCCGCCGGCGCGCGGAGCGGGAGCGATGCGCTCCATGCTCCAGCGCGATGCGGTCGCGTCGTGCCCACGCTGGCGCAGCAACACATAGCGGCGAATGGGTGAAGTGCTCTGCATGGTCAGCATGATCGGCGACCGCGCCAACAGTTCCCTGGGCCCGGCGTCGAGGATCTCGCAACGCGCCTGCTCCATCTGGCGGATCGGCGCATGTGGCGCTCTGCTGGCGGGAACGGTCGGAGTGCGATCGACGGAGATCGCTCCCCGAAGAGAGGAGACCTCAATGGTTGCGTTGATCGTCCTGCTGCTCCTGCTCGTCCTGCTTGGCGGACTCGGCTTCGCCGCGCACTTGCTCTAGTACATCCTGATCGCCGCGCTGATCCTGTGGGCGATCGGCTTCTTCGTCGGCGGCGCCGCCGATGCGACAGCGGGTGGGCGCCGCCACTGGTACCGCTGGTAGCGGCGGTCGCACAGCCGGACCGGACGCGCGCGCCGGACCGGACCCGCACCGGACCCGCACCGGACCCGCACCGGACCCGCCGGGTGCGAGGAGCTGCCACTGCCCTCGCACTCCCGGCGGACCGGCTCGGCCGCTAGTAGCCGACCGTGTTGATGCGCGTGAGCGTCACGCTCGCCGTGTTTCTCATGCCGAGCGCGTTCGGGTGCACGGGCGCCGCGGGAGAGGTCGGGATCAGCCCCTCGACCC
>DATHEP010000078.1:0-3426 GCA_035318525.1 Conexibacter sp. | reverse complement strand
CGGCACGGTGTCGCGCTCGTCCTGGATCGAGATCGGCTCGCCGAGCGCGTCGCTGACGACGCGGCGGATGCCGTCCTGGCCGCGCAGCGCGTCGTCGCTGCCGTACTCGAGGCCGGTGCCGGCGCCGGGCTGCTCGCTGGCGCTGCCGATGAGCTGCGAGGCGAGCCAGGTCCGCGGGTAGGTGCGCCGCGTGCTGGGCGTCAGCGTGATGCCCTCGATGCCGAGTCTGGCGACGTCGTCTGCTCTGGCGGCGGGCAGGCGGCGCGCGAGGTAGACGAAGCCCGTGTCCTCCGACAGCTTGCCGAGCAGCTCGCTGTCAGCGACGCCGAGCAGCGGGGCCAGCGCGGCCGCTGCTCTCAGCGGCTGTCTGATGAGGTACGGGGTCGCGCTGATGTCGCTGGCCGGCTCGGAGACCGCGAGCACGGCGCCGTTGCGGTCGGTGATCGTGCCGCGCGGAGCGGGCAGCGCCAGCTCCTGCACCTGCTGGGTCGCCGCCGCCTGCTTGAGCGCCGGGGCGCGCACGGCGCCGAGCCAGCCGGCGCGGAGGGTCGCGAGGCCGAGCGCGACGAGGAAGACGAGGAAGAGGAGGCCGATGCGGCGGTCGATCGACCCCGGCACGCCGCCTACCCCTCGCCCCCGGTCGGAGGCGCGACGCCGCCGGCGGTCGTCGTGGGCACGGCGGGGGCCGCCGCCGTCGTCGGGTCGGTCGTCGGAGGCGTCGCGGTCGCGGCGGGATCGGTCGTGACCGGGGCGACCGCGGCAGGGTCGGTGGTCGTCGTTGCCGGGTCGGTGGTCGTGGCCGGGTCGGTCGTCGCGGGATCGGTCGCAACCGCGTCCGTCGTCACGGCGTCGGCAAGCGCCGGGTCGATCGCCGTCGTGGGAGCGACCGGCGTCGTGGACGGCACGCGCATCGTCGCGAGCGCCTTGGCGGCGTCTCCGTCACCGGCGCGCACGAAGCGCGGCGAGCCCTGCAGCGGCGTCACGAGCCCCATCTGCGCGCCGAGCGCGGCGATCCGCTCGCTGTCCGACAGGCGCGAGATCGCGAGTCGCAGCTCGGCGTTGCGCTGCTCCAGCGCCGCGCCACGCTCGACCGCGGTGCCGATTCCCGAGTTCAGTCTCAGCAGCGAAAGCTGCATCGTCACGATGCCGACGAGCAGCGTCCCGATCAGGACGATCCAGATGCGGCCGCCGATCAGGCGGTG
This sequence comes from Conexibacter sp., assembly GCA_035318525.1. Taxonomy (GTDB): domain Bacteria; phylum Actinomycetota; class Thermoleophilia; order Solirubrobacterales; family Solirubrobacteraceae; genus Conexibacter. The sequence continues at coordinate 2,224 of DATHEP010000078.1, read as the reverse complement.
CAGCAGGCGGTGGTCGGGCAGCGCGCGCAGCCACGCGAGCGCGCGCGCGCCGAGCGGGGCGTCGGGGCGCCGTGCGGGACGCGGGACGGCGCGCGGACGGACCCGCGGGGCGGGCGCGCGGCGCGGCGCGGTCTGCGGCAGCGCGACGGCGGCGGCAGTCGCCGCGGCGCGTGCGGCAGCCGGGCGGGCGGCGCCAGCGGGGCGAGTGGCGGCCGGACGGGCGGCAGCCGGGCGCGCCGGCCCAGACACGCGCCGCGGCGGGCGTCTTGCCGCCGGGCGTCTGGCCGCGGGACGCGCGGCGACACGGCTCGAATCGGCCCCGCCCACCCGCATGCCCGTTCTGCGACGACCGGCGGCTGTGGCGGCGGCGGGCGGTGTCATGCGGCGGCCTCCAGCTTGCGCGCCCCACGCAGGTGAGCGGACTTCGCGCGCGGGTTGTGAGCGACCTCGCCGGGCGTCGGCGCGATCGCGCGGCGGTTCAGCAGCTCGCCCTCAGGCGTGCGACCACAGCCGCAGACGGGCAGGTCCGGCGGGCAGATGCAGCCGCGCGCGCGGTCGGCGAGGAAGCGCTTGACACGCCGGTCCTCGAGCGAGTGGAAGGAGATCGCGGCGAGTCTGCCGCCGGGCGCGAGCACGTCCCAGGCGAGCGGCAAGGCCCGCTCCAACTGCTCCAGCTCCTCGTTCACCACGATGCGGATCGCCTGGAACGAGCGCTTCGCCGGGTGGCCGCCGGCGAACTGCGCCGGAGCCGGGATCGCGGACTTGATCGTCTCCACGAGCGCGTGCGTCGTCTCGATCGGCGCCTGCGCGCGGTCGCGCACAATCGCGCGGGCGATCCGGCCGGCGTACCGCTCGTCGCCGTACTCGCGCAGCAGGCGCGCGAGGCGGCGCTCGTCCCACTCGTTGACGACCTCAGCCGCCGTCAGCTCCTGGTCAGGGTCCATGCGCATGTCGAGCGGCGCGTCGTAGGCGTAGGAGAAGCCGCGCTCCCAGGTGTCGACCTGCATCGAGGACATGCCGAGGTCCATGTAGACGTAGTCCGCCGCGACGCCTTCGTCGCAAAGCTGCTGCAGGCCCGTCGCGAAGTCGGCGCGGATGAAGCGCGTCGCGCACGAGACCTCGGCCGCCAGCTCGGCGAAGCGCTCCTCGGCGATCGGGTCGCGGTCGATCCCGATCAGCGTGCCGGCCGGGCCGACGCGGTCGGCGATCAGCCGCGCGTGGCCGCCGCCGCCGATCGTGCAGTCGACCGCCACGGCGCCGGGCTGCGGGTCGAGCAGCTCGATCAGCTCGCCGGCGAGGACCGGGATGTGGACGGAGACCATGTCAAGCAGTGTGGTCATGCTCGCGGGCATCAACGGTCATCCCGCCGACTGCAGGCCGGCGGCGATCTCGGACACGTTCTCCAGCACTTCGCCGTTGTAGGCGGCCCAGCCGCCGCGATCCCAGATCTCGAGGCACTCCCCCGCGCCCACGACGGAGACGTCCTTCGCGAGTCTGCCGGAGTCGAGCAGGAATCTCGGCAGCATCACGCGGCCGGCCCCGTCGAGCTCGGTCGGGTGGGAGTTGGCGGTGAAGTGGCGCATCAGCTTGCGGTACTCGGGCGACAGCGGGCTCTTGCCTTCGAGCGCGGCGCTCGTCCAGGCGTCGTAGTCCTCGGGACGCCAGATCGCGACGCAGTCCTCGAGGCCGGCGGCGAGCACGATCCCCTCGGCGAACGTCGCGCGGTACCGGGTCGGCACCGTGAGGCGGTTCTTCGCGTCGAGCGTGAGATCGAAGGTGCCGCGGAAGGTCAAGGGAGCGCCTCTGGAAGAAAGGCGGACCGGGGTGGCTGGGTGGGAGGAGCCCTGCCACCCCGGTCCGATGGGCGCGCAAGCTATCCCACCTTCTCCCACTTTGCAACCCAAATCGCACAGGACATCCCACAGATGGCGCGAATCGACGCTGTCACGGCCCGAATCCCCTGTCGTGGCAGGACATTGCGCGGTGGGGCGCGGTGGGAGGCAATCCGTCCACCGCGCTGCACGGATGCGTGCAGTTGGCGTGGTTGGGAGTGGCATTGCAGGCGCGGCCGGCCCGGCCAGCCTGGCGCTCCGCTCCATCGGCGCCTTCCCTCGCAGCGCTGCTAGTCGGCTTGGGAGGGGACCGGGTGGAGCCCGCGGCGTTCGCGCTCTTCCGACACGTCCTGCGGGTCGCGCTGCGCAGTCAGCCGACCGCCGGCCGACAG
>DATHEP010000077.1:0-2538 GCA_035318525.1 Conexibacter sp. | reverse complement strand
TCCGAGCACCTCTGCAACGTCTGCCGCCTTCTGCGCGTCGGACCCAAGCTCTGCCATCGCGCGCATGTAGCGGCGCTCTTCGGCCGTGGAGCGCTGTATCCGCGACCGAAAGAAGCTTTCGTCAAGCTCGGCCTCAACCAGCGTCTGCGCGGACTCCGCATCGGCGCTGGTGATGCCCGACCCTTCAGCGAGGTTCCAGACGGCTCGACCGAACTCTTGGATGAAGTAGGGATAGCCCTCCGTGTACTCAAGAATCCGCCGCACGGCCTTGTGCTCGAAAGCGACGCCCTCGGCCCGAGCAGGCTCGACAAGCGCGTCTGTCGCAGCCTCGCGATCGAGCTCACCGATCATCGGGAACTTGAACAGACGCTCAGCGTACGACTTGGCATCGCCCGCGAGGCCAGGCAGCTGGGGAAGGCCTGCGCCCGCAAAGGTCACCGGCAGCTGTCGCTGCACCGTGCGGTGGACTGCTCCGATGAGGGCCTCGAGCTCCGCCTTCGACAGGAACTGAATCTCGTCGAAGAGGAAGACGACCCCCCGACCGGATTCTGCCGCGGCATTACCGATGGCCTCGAAGACGTCGGCGAGGTCGTCGTTGAGATTTCCCGTGTCTGCGCGTCCCGCCTCGGGGTCGACGTCGAGGCCTGCCGTCAGCGTTCCGTCCGGCTGCACAGTGAGAGAGAAGGACTTCAACACTGCCGCGGCACTGCGGGCACGATCGCCCCATCGTGCTCTGGGAGAGGTCTGAAGGAGAGCGCGTCGGGCAAGGTTCGCCATCTGCGGCTCGAAGGGACTGTTCTTCGAGACCTCCGCGTCGACGGCAACCCAATCCTCTTCGGCGGCGATCTTCTGGTACTCGCCCAGCAGCACCGTCTTGCCGACGCCGCGCAGTCCTGTGACGACCAACGACTGCTCGGTGTAGCCGCGACTCAGGCGCTGGAGGAGGATGCGGAAGTCCTCCACCTCGGCGCGACGACCGGCGAGGAACCGCGGAGGTGCGCCAGCGTTAGGCGTGTAGGGATTCCGAGCCCGATCCATGCTTTGACGAGCTTATCAAGGTTTACGTCTAAGCGTTAAACCCTCGTAAGGTCGTCAATCTGAGCGCGTTTCCGCGGGCGCTTCGCCCACGCGGCCTAGCGATACAACGACAGCTCGCTGATCTCCACCCGGTCTCCGCCGGGTGGGAGGGCGGTGATCCAGAGCAGGACGTGGGTCGATCTCTGGCCTGCGGTGTCGAGGTCGATCGTCTCGCGGCCGTCCACGGAGGGGACCGTGGCGACGAGCTTCCAGCCGGGGTCCGGCACGCTGTCGGGGGAGCTGTCGCCGTCGGCGACGTAGACCTCGGCGGCGAAGCCGGGCGTCGGCGTTCTGATGCGCAGCTTGCGCACCACCGCCCCGGGCTTCGCGTCGAGCACCAGCCCGACGCCCTCCTTCTGCAGGTCGCCCGTCGAGTAGGACTCGGTCGTCCAGATCGTCGCTGGGTCTCTGTCGATCGCGAACGCCGTCTCCGCCTCGTGCTCGACCTCGTCGCCGAGCGGGTCGTAGTCCTGCGCCGCATCGGAGCGCAGGGCGATCGCCGTGGCGGCGCCGGCGCCGGCGGTCTGGTCGGTGCCGGTGCCGCGGTGGGTGCGGTCGCCGAGCAGCACGATCCCCGCCACCAGCACCGCCACGATCGCGAGCGCCGCGAGCGCCAGCCACGCCGGGCGGCTGCGCACGCGCAGCGGCAGGCGCCGCCGCGTGCTGCTCGGCAGCGAGCGCAGCACCGTCGTCGCCTCGCCGGTCGCGCTGCCGGCGCGCGCCGCCTCCAGCGCGAGCACGCTCTCCAGGTCGGCGATCAGCTCCTCGTCGCTGCGGTAGCGCTCGTGCAGGTCCTTCGCCGTCGCGCGGTCGATCACCGCCGCCAGCGACGCCGACACCTCGGGGCGCAGCGTCTGCACGTCCGGCAGCTCTTCGCGCACATGCCTCATCGCGACCGCGACCTGGTTCTCCCCTCTGAAGGGAACCTGGCCGGTCAGCATCTCGAACAGCACGATCCCGAGCGAGTAGAGGTCCGACTGGCCCGTCACGTCGTGGCCGAGCGCTTGCTCGGGGGATACGTAGTCGGTCGTCCCGAGCACGCGCCCGTCGGCCGTCAGCCCGGCGTCGTCGAGCGACCGTGCGATGCCGAAGTCGGTGACCTTCGCGCTGCCCTCCTCGTCGATCAGCACGTTCTGCGGCTTCACGTCGCGATGGACGATGTGTCTGGCGTGCGCCGCCCCGAGCGCGCGCGCGATCTCGATCGCGTAGGCGACCGCCTCGGCGACCTCCAGCTCGCCGTTGCGGCGGATCCGCTCCTTGAGCGTCTCGCCCTCGACGTACTCGAGCACGATGTACGGCCGCCCCTGGTCCTCGCCCGCGTCGATCACGCCGACGATGTACGGATGCGAGAGCTGGGCGACCGCCCGCGCCTCGCGCCTGAAGCGCTCCAGCTGGTCGGAATCGGCCGACATCTCCCGGTGCAGGAGCTTGATCGCCACCCGGCGCTCGAGGTTGACGTCG
>DATHEP010000076.1:0-7724 GCA_035318525.1 Conexibacter sp. | reverse complement strand
ATGAAGTCGCAGGTGGCGGCCGAGATCGCAGCGGCGATCTCGCTCGCGCGCTCCGGCTGGCGGCCGGCACACGGTGACCTGCTGCTCATCTCGCTCGTCGACGAGGAGACCGGCGGCGAGCTGGGCGCGCAGTGGATCACCGAGAGCCACCCCGACAAGGTGCGCTGCGACTTCCTGCTCAACGAGGGCGGCGGCGGCGTGTTCGAGTACGGCGGCAGCCGCCGCTACGGCATCTGCTGCGCCGAGAAGGGCGTCTTCCGCTTCAAGCTCGTGACTGACGGCGTCGCGGGCCACGCGTCGCTGCCGCGCATGGGCGACAACGCGCTGCTGAAGCTCGCGCCGCTGCTGGAGCGGCTCGGTGCGCGCCAGCCGTCGTACGCGATCACCGAGGTCCCGGCCGCCTTCCTGCGCGGCGTCGGCGAGGACCCGGCCGACCCGGCCGGCGCGGTCGCGCGCATGCAGGCGGCCGATCCGCTGCTCGCGACGCTGTTCGAGCCGATGCTCGGCGTCACGTTCACGCCGACGCGCGCCGCCGCGTCCGAGAAGGTGAACGTGATTCCGAGCCGGGCGGAGGTGCACGTCGACTGCCGCGTCCCGCCGGGACTTGGTGAGGATGAAGTACGCGGCGCGATCGCGGAGGTGCTCGGCTCGGCCGACTCCGACGGCGGCTTCCGCATCGAGTTCACCGAGCAGGTCGTCGGCAACGGCTCGCCGCCGGCGTCGCCGCTGCGCGACGCGATCGACGGCTGGATCGGCGAGAACGACCCGGGCGCGAGCACCGTCCCGGTGATCCTGCCCGGCTTCACCGACTCGCGCAGCTGGCGCAAGGCGTTCCCCGACTGCGTCGCCTACGGCTTCTTCCCGCACAAGCACCAGACGCTGTTCGAGTCCGCCCCGCTCGTGCACGGCGCCGACGAGCGCATCGACGTGCGCGACCTCGGCTACGCGGCGCGGTTCTACGCGGACGTGACGCGCGCGCTGCTGGGATAGCCGTCCTCCCGGGTCCAGCCGCGGCGAGAACCTGCCGATGAGGACCCTGTGAGCGTCCTCGCGGCCTTCCTCGGCTACTACGACTTCAAGGAATGGGCGGCCATCTGGGTGCCCGTGCTGCTGTTCTGCGTGCTGATCGTGCTGCTCGTCACCGCGATGCGGCAGATGCGGCCGACGAAGCCGCAGCAGATCAAGCCGGAGGACTCGCCGAAGATCGCCTGGGACGACATCGCCGGCGTCGACGAGGCGAAGGACGAGCTGCGCGAGGTCGTCGACTTCATGAAGGATCCGAAGCGCTTCAAGGCGCTCGGCGCCACCGTCCCGCGCGGGATCCTCCTCCACGGGCCGCCCGGGACCGGCAAGACGCTGCTCGCGAAGGCCGTCGCGCACGAGTCGGGCGCGGACTTCTTCGCGCAGTCGGCGGCGTCGTTCGTCGAGACCTTCGTCGGCGTCGGGGCGGCCCGCATCCGGCGCCTCTTCAAGGTCGCCCGCAAGCACGCGCCGTCGATCGTCTTCATCGACGAGCTGGACGCGGTCGGTGGGCGCCGCGGCGTCGGCGACGTCTCCGGCGAGAAGGACCAGACGCTCAACCAGCTGCTCGTCGAGTTGGACGGCTTCAACGCGCGCGGCGACGTCGTCGTGATCGCCGCCTCGAACCTGCTGGAGAAGCTCGACCCGGCGCTGCTGCGGCCCGGGCGCTTCGACCGCCAGGTGTTCGTCTCGCCGCCCGACCGCGCCGGCCGCGAGCGCATCCTCGCCGTCCACACGCGTGCGATCCCGCTTGCGCCCAGCGTCGATCTCGACCTGGTCGCGCGCCAGACGAGCGGGCTGACGGGCGCGGACCTCGCGAACATCTGCAACGAGGCGGCGATCGGCGCCGCCCGCCGCCACGCGGAGCAGGTCGTCGCCGGCGACTTCGACACCGCGCTCGAGCGGATCGTCGCCGGCATGCAGGCGCGCCGCGGCCTCAACGAGCAGGAGAAGCGCACGGTCGCCTACCACGAGGCCGGCCACGCGCTGTGCGCGGAGCTGCTGCCGGCGGTCGACCGCGTCCACCGCATCTCGATCGTCCCGCGCGGCCGCGCGCTCGGCTACACGCTCAACCTCCCTGAGGAGGACCGCTACCTCAAGACCCGCGAGGAGCTGATCGACTACATGACCGTGCTGCTCGGCGGCCGCGCCGCGGAGCAGCTCGTGTTCGGCTCGGTCACGACCGGCGCCGCCGGCGACTACGAGGTCGTCACCGCGCTCGCCGCCGCGATGGTCGACGAGTACGCGATGGGCACGCGCGTGACGCTGCGGCGCGTTGTGGGCGGCGTCTCGGCGGAGGCCACCATGCGGCTGCGCGACGAGGAGCAGGCGGACCTCGCCGACGGCGCCTACCGCGCCGCGCTCGGGCTGCTGCGCGACCACCGCCGCCACCTCGACGCGCTCGCCGCCGCGCTGCTCGAGCAGGAGGTGCTGGAGCGCGCCGACATCGACCGCGTGCTCGCGGACCTGCCGCGGCCGGTCGCCGGCGCGGGCGACCTCTCCGTCGCCGCGACCGAGCGCTCCGACTGACTATCCTCCCCGCCGCATGCTGGGCCGCATCGACCACGTGGGCGTCGCCGTCGAGGACCTCGACGCCGCCATCCACCTCTACGCCGAGGTGCTCGGGATGCCGCTCGTGCACCGCGAGGTGGTCGAGCAGCAGGGCGTCGAGGCGGTCCTGCTCGACGTCGGCGAGAGCCACGTCGAGCTGCTGGCGCCGCTCGGGCCCGACACGCCGGTCGGCAAGTTCCTCGCGAAGAAGGGGCCCGGCCTGCACCACGTCGCCTACGGCGTCGCCGACATCGACGCGACGCTCGCGGCGCTCAAGGCCGCCGGCACCCGCCTGATCGACGAGACGCCGCGGATCGGCATCCGCGGCTCGCGCGTCGCGTTCGTCCACCCCGCCTCGACCGGCGGGGTCCTGACCGAGATCGTCCAAGCCGCGGAGGGAAGCCACTAATGGCCGACGCCACCAGCAAGCTGCAGCGGATCACGATCGGCTTCCACGGGCAGGCGCTCGCCGCGCGCGTGGGCCTCGACCAGCTGAAGGCGTTCCGCAAGGCGCTCGAGGCGAGCAAGGGCACGGCCGACTGGTACGAGATCGAGGCCGAGGACGGCACGATCGCGCTCGACCTCGCGAAGGTCGTGTTCGTACAGGTCGACGCGGGCGATCAGCGGGTCGGCTTCGGGCTTTGAGCCTGCTCCGCGACCTTGACGTCGCGGGCCTGCGCATCGCTCGCACGCTTGGCCACACGGCCGCCGCCGAGCGCGCTGTGCGGGGCTACTCGCGCCTCGGCGAGCACGGCGCCTGCTGGGTCGCGCTCGGCGCGGCGGGGGCGATGCTCGACCCGGACCGTGCTCGGCGGCCGCGCTGGAAGCGCGCGACGCTCGCGGTCGCCGCCACCTACGCCGTCAACCAGGCGCTCAAGCTCGCGGTACGGCGCCCGCGGCCGCAGCTCCCGGGGCTGCCGCAGCTGATGGGCACGCGCACCCAGCTCAGCTTCCCGAGCGCGCACGCCGCCACCTCGGCCGCGGCGGTCCACGCCTACCGCCGCCTGGCGCCGACCGCGCCCGTGCGCGCAGCCGCGATCGCGATGACGCTGTCGCGGTTGTACCTCGGCGTGCACTACCCGTCGGATATCGTCGCGGGCGTGGCACTGGGGGCGACGATCGGAAAACTCGGGCCCACCCGCCCGGGGACGGCCGCATGAAGGTCGGCATCGTCGGCATGCCGAACGCCGGCAAGTCCTCGCTCTTCAACGCCCTCACGCGCGCCGGCGCCGAGGCCGCGAACTACCCCTTCACGACGATCGAGCCGAACGTCGCGATCGTGCCGGTCGCGGACGAGCGACTGGAGCAGGTCGCGGCGATCGTCAAGTCGAGCGAGCTCGTCCACGACACGATCGCCTTCCACGACATCGCGGGGTTGGTGAGAGGTGCGTCGGAGGGTGAGGGGCTCGGCAACAAGTTCCTCGCGAACATCCGCGAGACGGACGCGATCGTGCACGTCGTGCGCGCGCACGGCGACGACAACGTCATCCACCCGGAGGGCCGCGTCGACCCGCGCGCCGACATCGACACGATCGAGACGGAGCTGACCTACGCGGACCTCGAGCAGGCCGAGCGCCGGCTCGAACGCGTCACGAAGACTGCGCGCGGCGGCGACAAGGTCGCAAGAGCCGAGCAGGCGTGGCTGCAGCAGCTGATCGCGGCACTGCAGGAGGGCCGCCCGGCGCGCACGGTGCCGCCGCCGGAGGACGCCCCGAACGCACTGCGCGACCTCTCGCCGCTGACGGCGAAGCCGGTGCTGTTCGTCGCGAACGTGGACGAGGGCGACGACGTGGTGCCGTCGGAGATCGTCGCCCACGCGGAGGCGCACGGTGCGCGCGCGGTGGCGGTGTCCTCGCGCATCGAGGCCGAGCTGTCGGAGCTCGACGACGAGGAAGCGGCGGTGATGCGCGCCGAGCTGGGGATCGCGGAGAGCGGGCTGCAGCGGGTGGTGCACGGCGCGTTCGTGCTGCTCGACCTGATCGCCTTCTTCACTGCCGGCGAGGCGAAGCCGGCGCAGTCGTGGCACCTCAGACGCGGCCTGACCGCCTGGCACGCCGCCGGCCAGATCCACTCCGACATCCAGAGAGGCTTCGTGCGCGCCGAGGTGATCGGCTGCGCCGAGCTGGTCGACGCAGGCGGCTACGCCCCCGCCCGCGATCGCGGCACGCTCAGAGTCGAGGGCCGCGACTACGTGATGCAGGACGGCGACGTCCTGACGGTCAAGTTCACGCCGTAGGCGCGAGCGGATCCCGCTGGACCTGTCGCTCCGGATGTGGGAGGGTCGGCGGACGATGCTGCGGGGACGAGGACGGACCGGTCGTCACGGCGCCACCGCTGTCGTCCTCGCCGTGCTGGTCGCGCTGCTCGCATTCGCGCCGGTCGCCGCGCACGCGAAGCTGCCGACCTACCGCTCGCCCGGCTACAGAGGCACGACGAAGGTGCCGAGACTGCGCGCGCAGGCGGTTCCGCCGGCCAAGCCGGTCGAGCTGTCGGCGGCGGGGCGCTTCCCCGACACCTACGTCGACGCCGCCGGCACGGCGCACGCGGTCTGGACCGAGGACGACGGCGACAACCGGTCGCGGCCGGCTCCTCCTTCACGGTCAGAGCCGGCACGCCGTCGGTCAGCGTCCAGGTTGACGGCGACGGCGGGCTTCCGCAGGTCGTGCTCGTCGCGCCCGACGGCGAGCGCATCACGCCCTTGCTGCTGCAGCCGCCGCTGCCGACCGACCCGCTGATCCTGAAAGTGCTGAGAGTCTTGGCCCTGCCCGTCTCGCCGACGCGCATCACGATCGGGATCGTGGAGCCGAAGGCCGGCACCTGGCGGATCGAGGAGGCGGCGGGCGCCGCGCGCCGGAGCGCACCGCGCGCTCGCGCCGCCGCGATCGCCGGCGTGCAGCTCGCCACCGGGCTTGAGCCGCCGACCGTCAGCGCGAGACTGCGCGGCGCCGGGCGCACTCGCACGCTGGCCTTCCGCGCGACGCGCCGCGACGGGCTCACGGTCACGTTCCTCGAGCGCGGCCGCGGCGGCACGCGCACGATCGGGAGAGCGCGCCGCGCCGGGGAGGGCACGCTGAGCTTCTCGACCGGCAGCCTGCCGGGCGGCCGCCGCACCGTGATCGCGCTGCTCGCGCAGGACGGCGTCCCGCGGCTGCGCAGAACCGTCGCCTCCTACGTCGCGCCGCCGCCGCCCAGACCGGCGCGCGTGCGCGGTGTGCGGATCGGCCGCGCCGGCGGCGGGATCGTCGTGCGCTGGCGGCGCGCGGCCGGCGCAGAGGCGTACCTCGTGCGCGTCACGACCGGCGACGGCCGCCGACTCGCGCGCATCCTCGGACCGCGCACCCGCTCGCTGCGCGTCGGGCGGGTGGCGAAGCGCTATAGAGCCGCCGCCGTCGTCGCAGGCCGCACGCGCGCCGGGCGCCTCGGTCCGGCGGGTCGGGCGGCGATCGCGGCGCAGGTGCCCGCGCGCCGCGCGACGAGAGCGCCGAGACGGCGCTGACCGCGGCGGTCAGGCCGCCGGTCTGCGCGGCGCGCGCCGCAGCAGCGTCCGCAGCCGCTCGCGCAGCGTGCGGCGCGGCGGGAGGTCGCGGACGTAGCAGCCGTAGTCCCCACGCAACATGAGATCCGGCATCTTCGGATTGAGGAGGTGTTCGAGTGCGCGCTGACGCTCTTCCTCGTCGATGATGTCCATGATCAGAAGATCCCGCTGGCAGCCGTGATCGTCAACACCATCTGACTGGCAAGGAGCCCGATCCCGACGCGGAAGATGTGGATCGCGCGGGTGAGGCGACGGGCATTGACCTGCCGGTTCAGAGACATCTGCGTGATGAGTTCGAGGCTGAGCGCAGAAACGGTCGGTTGTCCCCGACGAGAGCCGTTCCACCAGGAGGGTGTGCGGGTCCGTCTCGAAGCTCAGCTCCTCATCGGGCCACACGATGACCATCACGCACGCAGTCAACAGCGCGAAGCAGGCGAGCGCCGCCCAGCCCGCCGAGCCGATGTCCCTGAACGCCTCTTGTCCCAGCAGCGAGGTCGCGATCGAAGCTGCCGCCAACAGCATGCTGGCGCGGCCGCGCAGCTCGCCGAGCGCGGTCCGCTGGTGCTCGAGCGCCCGCACCGCCTCGCGGTAAGCAAGCTCATACACGTCCTCGACGGCCATCCGCGCACCGTAGGTGCGCGGTCCGTGTCAGCGCCACACGCGCGTGCAACGACTACGCGTCAGAGCTGCGACGGATCGCCCGCTGCGCGCAGCCGCTCGGCCAGTCTTCGCATCCCGATCGCCTCAGCCGCGTCGGCGCCGGCGGCGAGGTCGGTGACACGGTCGGCGGGGCGGGCGACGTCGACGCGCCGCAGCGTGGCGATGTCGAGGAAGCCGCGCAGCTCGTCGGCCTGCTCGCGAAGCGCCGTCGCCACGCGTGGCTTCTCGTCGTCCGGAGATGCGAGCGCGGCCTCCAGCGAGCCGTGGCGCCGCAGCAGGTCCGCCGCCCCCTTCTCGCCGATCCCTCTCGCCCCCGGCAGCCCGTCGGACGGGTCGCCGCGCAGTGCGATGAAGTCCGGCACGAGCGCGGGCGGCACGCCGTAGCGCGCCTCGACCTCCGCCGGCCCCATCAGCTCGAACCCTCTGACGCCCGTCTTCAGGTAGAGCACCGCCACGCCCGGTCCCGCGCACTGGAACATGTCGCGGTCGCCGGTCATCAGCAACGCCTCGCCGCCCACCTCGACCTCCGCCAGCGCGTAGGAGTGCAGCAGGTCGTCGGCCTCCAGGTCGTCCGTCCCCGCCAGCGTCCAGCCGAGCGCCTCGAACAGCTGCGGAGAGCGCGCGATCTGGAGCGCGAGGCCCTCCGGCACCGGGGGACGGTCGGCGTGGTAGCCAGCGAAGCGCTCGACGCGGTAGCGCGCCGCCTCCGCGCCTGAGCAGATCGCGACGGCACGCGGTCGTCGGTCGGCGACGATCCGCAGGATCGCGTTCGTCGCGCCGAGCAGCGCGTTGACGGGCGTCCCGTCCGCGCCCTTGATCGAGTCGGGCAGCGCGAACCAGGCGCGGTACAGCAGCGAGGGGGCGTCGACGACGAGCAGCGGTGCCGGCATCGCGCGCCAGCGTAGCGGCGCGGCAAGCGGCGCGGGCGCCGCCCCGCCCGATCTAGCCTTGCCGTCCG
>DATHEP010000075.1:0-2435 GCA_035318525.1 Conexibacter sp. | reverse complement strand
AGCGCGAGCAGCTCGGGCGTCTCGCGCGTGCCGACGTCCGGCAGCTCCTCGACCTGCGCGACCAGGTAGGGCTCGGTGCGCTCGTAGCCGCTCACGTGGATCCGCTGCGTCGCCTGCACGAGGATCCGCAGCGTGCCGTCGGGCACCTTCAGCATGCGCGCGACGACGCCAGCGACGCCCATGTCGTAGAGCTCGTCGGGGCCGGGCGCCTCCAGCTCCGGGTCGCGGCTCGCGACCATCGCGATCATGCGATCGCCGCCGAGCGCGTCATTGACGAGCGCCATCGAGCGCTCCTGCCCGACCGCCAGCGGCACGAGTGTCTCCGGGAAGGTGACGGTGTCGCGCAGCGGCAGCACCGGCAGCGTCGCCGGCAGACCGCGCTGGGTCGGCACCTCGATCTCGCGCGGGCCGCCCGGTCTGCCGACCTCGATCATCGGCCGGAACCGGATTCCTGCTCGGCGTCCTCGGCCGGATGCACCTCGATCGTCACGCTGTGGCGTCGCACCTCGGGTCTCGCGAGCGGCAGCTCGACGCGCAGCAGGCCGTCCTCGTAGACCGCTCTCGCCTGCTCGGCGACGACGTCGGCGCCGAGCTGCACGACACGCCGGAAGGCGCCGTGCTCGATCTCCACCTGCTGGTACATGCGCCCCTCGGCCGGCTCGCTCGGCCGCCGCTGGCCCGACAGCACGAGCTCGCGCCCCTGGATCTCCAGCCCCAGCCGATCCGCGTCGATCCCCGCCAGCTCCGCGGTCACGATCGCGCGGGGTGGATCGTCGGCGTAGCAGACGTCGACCGCCGGGGAGAAGCCGGCGCGCTTGCGCGGCGCGATGCCCGAGCGCTGGAAGACGTCACCGAACAGCTCGTCCATCTCGCGTCGCATCCGCTCGAAGTTCGCGAACAGATCCCGCTCCGGAGGCATCGTCACACCGTATAGGTCGCGCCCTCGCGCGCCAGCTCGACCGGCCCGCCGAACGCGCGCTCGGCCTCGCCGCGCGCCTGGGCTTGGTCGTGGTCGCCGGAGAAGTGCGTCAGCACGAGCCGGCCCGCGCCGGCGCGGCGCGCGTGCTCGCCCGCCTCCGTGGGCGTGAGGTGGCCGCGGCAGCCGGCCTCCTCGGGCTGCTCGAGCGTCGCCTCCAGCAGCAGCAGGTCGGAGTCGCGGGCGAACGCGACGATCTCGTCGTTCGGCCGGCAGTCGGCGCCGTAGGTGAAGGTGCCGCCCCCAGCGACGTCGCGCAGGCGCACGGCGTGCGTGCGGATGAAGTGGGGCACTTCGTGGAAGCCCACGCGCAGCGGGTCGAGGTCGACCTCCTGCGCCGAGTCGTACTCGTGCAGGTCGAACGCGTGCTCGATCAGCTCCTCGGCGTCCCAGGCGCCCGTGATGCGCCGCAGCGTCTCGCGCCCGCCGGGCGGGACGTAGAGCAACGGCCGGCTGCCGGCCGCCCGCGCGGCGTGCGAGTACGTGAGCGCGTACGCGTACGGCACGAGGTCGAAGAAGTGGTCGGCGTGCAGATGCGAGATCACGACCGCCTGCACCTGCGTGAGGTCGCGCTGCGCGCGCAGCTTGGCGAACACGCCGTTGCCGCAGTCGAGCAGCAGACAGCAACCGTCCGCCTCGACCAGATAGCCGCTGCACGCGCCGCCCGCGTCCTGCCAGGCCGGCGACTTGCCAAGCACGGTGATTCTCACGCCAGTGGTGCTCCCACGACGCGCGGGATGCTAACCGTGCGGGGGCAGCCGTGTTCCTGAACGCCGTTTCGCGAGGCTCGGGGCCCGGCTGGCAAGGACGCAGGGCCGAAGGCGTGCTTCGCACGTCGAGCGCCCGAGGACGCCGCCAGGCGGGTTCCGAGTCCGCGAAACGGCGTTCAGGCGTGGAGCGATGCCTGTTCCTGCGCCGTGGGGAACGCCCACACGGCCTGCGTGCGGCGCTCCTGGCGGAACTGGAAGCGCAGCTGGCTCGGCGGGCGCAGCCCGTCGGGGTGGGCCGGGCGGAAGGTCGCACAGGGCTCGTCGTCCGACAGCGCGCAGAGGAGGTTCTGACGGAAGAAGCAATCGTCGCAGCTGACCTTGCGCGCACTTCTACGACCCTTCGCCATCCTGCGCCTCGACCTCCTCGACCGCTCGTCCGTCCTTCAGGAGGTGGCCATGAAAGCGGACCCGGCACAAGGCCTCAACGTCGTTTCCCGCAAATCGCAGCACTTTTCCGTCTGCGCACGAAATGCCTGCAAATCGGCTATTTCTCCACCCTCTTGACACAAACGCCCCGCATTTTGCGAGGCTTTCCAGGCGGCGAGCGTGGGTGACCCGCGCGTCATGCTACGGAGCCATGCGCATCCTCCTGACCGGCGTCAGCGGCTTCGTCGGCGCCCGGCTCGTTCCGCGGCTGCTGCGCGACGGGCACGAGCTGCGCGGCTTCGCCCGCGACCCCTCCCGCGTCG
>DATHEP010000074.1:0-3804 GCA_035318525.1 Conexibacter sp. | reverse complement strand
ATCGCGGCGCGCACCGTGCGCCCGGTGTAGAGGACGTCGTCGACGAGCACGATCGTCCGCCCCTCGAGCGAGAAGGGCAGGTCGGAGGCGCGCACGGCCGGGTCGGCGGGCCGGGTGGCGACGTCGTCGCGGTAGAAGGCGATGTCGATGTCGCCGAACGGGACCTCCTCGCCCGCGAGCTCGGCGACGAGCGGCTGCAGACGCTTCGCAAGCACGGCGCCGCGACGATGGATGCCGACGATCGCCAGCTGCTGGGCGGGGTTCTTCTCGACGATCTCGTGCGCGATGCGCACGAGCGTGCGCCGCATGTCATCGCCGTCGAGGACGACCTTCTCGGCTTCCAACCTGAACCTTCCTGGTCTCACAGAACCGGGTTAAAGGAACGGACGGGAGGAGCCTAGCAGTCAGGACGGCGCGCTCGGAGCCGACGCGCTCGCCTGCTCGTCAGGCGTCTCGACGCGCCGATCCTGCCAGCGCACGAGCTCCGCTGCGCCGCGCTCCGGGAACGGCACGTCGATCGTGTCGAAGTCGCGCGGGACGACCGTCTCGGGGAAGATCGCCCGCGCCTCGTCGCGGATCTCACGCCCGCCGTAGCGCGTCGACAGGTGCACCAGCGCGAGCAGTCTGACCTCCGCCTCGAGCGCCGCCTTCGCCGCCTGCTCGGCGGTCGAGTGCAGCGTCTCTCTCGCGCGCTCGGCCTCCTCCCGCGTGAAGGTCGCCTCGTGCACGAGCACGTCGGCGCGGTGGGCGACCTCGAGCAGCACGTCGGACGGGCCCGTGTCGCCGGAGAGCACCAGCTTGCGCCCACGACGGTCCTCGCCGACCACCTGCTCCGGCCGCACGCCGTTCACGACCTCCCCGCGCTGGAGACGGCCGAAGTCCGGTCCGGGCTTGACGCCCAGCCGCTCGGCAAGCGCGGCGTCGAAGCGCCCGCGACGGTCGTCCTCGATCACGGCGTACCCGTAGGCGGTGCCGCGGTGGCTGACCGGGAACGGCTCAATCACGTAGTCCTCGCGCTCGACCGGCTCGTCGTCGGCGAGCTCGACGATGTCGACGTCGTAGCCGACGCCGCCCCACACGTGGCGCATCGAGCCGAGCAGCTTCGCGAGGCCGGGCGGCCCGTAGATCGTCAGCGGCCGCTCGCGTGCGCGCAGGTCGAACGTCTTCAGCATCCCCGGCAGGCCGAGCCAGTGGTCGGCGTGGAAGTGCGTGATGAAGACGTCGGTCAGGTCCATCAGCCCGACCGAGCGCAGCAGCTGGCGCTGGGTGCCCTCGCCGCAGTCGAACAGGATCCGGTCGGCGCCGCGGCGCAGCAGGATCGCCGGCAGCCCGCGCCGCGCGGTCGGCACGGAGCCGGCGGTGCCGGCGAAGAAGAGCGAGAGGTCCATCGGGCGTTCCTCAGACGGGACGGGGTCCTTCGACGCGCCCGGCAAGATTCGAACTTGCGACCTCTCGCTCCGGAGGCGAGCGCTCTATCCACTGAGCTACGGGCGCCTGACGCCCATGAGCTTATCGCGGCGGTCTCGCCAGCTGTGCCTCGTACGCCTCGATCACGGCGCTGAGTGGAACGCCGAGCCCGACGGCGACGCCGACCAGGCTGTCGAACGACGCCGCCACGCCGCCGCGCTCGATGCGCGTCAGCGCGTTCTGCCCGAGCCCGCCGGCGGCCTCGACGGTCTCTTGGCTCACGCCGCGCTCCGCGCGCAGGACGCGGATTGCGCGGCCGAGCGCCTCACGCTCACGCCTCCTCGGCTCGGTCGGCGGCACGGCGGGAAGCGTCGTGCGGTTCTCCCTTGCGTTCCAGATCTTTGATGGTGGAGACTCCACTACATATGATGGATCTGCCCCCATTCGTGGGGGCGAGCGCAGCAGACGGCAGGTCCCGCCGTCTCGGCGCGCGCAACGGGCGCCCCGGTCGTCGGCTTCGACGGTCCGGGGCGCTCGTCGCGCCACGACCCGCCGCTGGTCGGCTGGCCCGGTCGTCTCAGACGGCGCGCGGGGCGACGTTGGCTTCCGCGAGCCGCTCCTCATACACCTGGGCCAGCTCTGTGAACGTGACGCCCAGGCCGCGCGCGACGCGCACCATCGCTTCGAACGAGGGATTCGTGCGCCCGCTCTCCAGCGTCGTGAGGTAGTTGCGTCCGAGACCGGAGGCCTCGCAGACCTCCTCCTGCTTGAGCGACTTGCGCACGCGCAACTCGCGCACCGCGATCGCCAAGGCCCGCCGCTCCCGATGCAGTCCGTCAGCCACGAAGCAACCCTTCACTGGTTCGACGCATCAATCCACGCCCGAGACCGTGGATCCTCCCCTTGATAGCGGGTATGTCCCCTGCTGCTTGGGGGATCCCGGATGGCGGCCTCAGCGTCAGTGGGCGACGATGCGGAAGGCCGTGCTGGCCTTGACCGTGCAGCCCTCGTGGCACGCGAGCGCGACGAAGCGGCCGGGCGACGCTCTGAGGCGGATCCGGATGGGCGCCGTGAACGCGCCGCGGCGTCCCGTTCTCGCGCTGCCGATGCGCACCGCCTCGCTGTGCGGCGGCCCCGCGCGCAGCACGATGTCGGCGTTACGGGGGAAGCCGCGGCCGCGCAGCACGATCGTCGCCCCGGGCGCCACAGCCAGCGGCTCGGCGGTGAGCCGCGGATCCGCAGCGGTCGCGGCGGCCCGCGGGCCGTCGGCGGCGGCCCAACTACTAGCGCTGGCGGCGAACGCGATCAGCACGAGCACGGCAGGAACGATGCGGGGCATGCGATGGATCCTCCCCGGAACGGGACTGTTCAAGCCGTCGGCTCAGCCGCCGGCGACCGCCGGCAGGATGGTGACCTCGTCGCCGTCGGCAACCGGCGTGTCGAGACCGTCGAGGAAGCGGATGTCCTCGCCGCCGATATAGACGTTCACGAAGCGCCGCAGGCCCCCGTCGTCGGCGATCCGCTCACGCAGCTCGTCGAACTGCTCGTAAAGGGCATCGAGCACCTCTCCAACCGTCGCGCCGTCGACCGAGGCGCTCGACGCGCCGCCGGTGGCGGCGCGCAGCTGCGTCGGAATCTTGACGACGATCGCCATCAGACGCTCACCGCGTCCGGCGCGGTCTCTGCGAGCCGTGCCTCGAAGGCGTCATACGCGGGGTCGATCTCGACCGTCTCGAACGTGCCGCGGACGACGTCGAGCGTCTTGAGGCCCTCGCCGGTGATGACCGCGACGACGCGCTCGTTCGGATCGATGTCGCCGCGCGCCGCGAGCTTTGCGAGCACCGCCGTCGTCACGCCACCGGCCGTCTCGGTGAAGATGCCGGTCGTTTCCGCGAGCAGCTTGATGCCGGCCTTGATCTCGTCGTCGGTGACCGCGTCAATGCCGCCGCCCGTGCGGCGAGCGAGGTCGATCGCGTAGGGCCCGTCTGCTGGGTTCCCGATCGCGAGCGACTTGGCGATCGTGTCGGGCTTGACCGGGCGGCAGACGTCGTGACCCGCCTCGAACGCCGTCGCGACAGGTGAGCAGCCGGCTGCCTGCGCGCCGTTCATCGCCGGCACGGTGCCTTCGAGCAGGCCGAGCTCGATCCACTCCTCGAAGCCGCGGGCGATCTTCGTGAAGAGCGAGCCAGAGGCGACCGGCGCGACGATCCGCTCCGGCGTCTGCCAACCGAGCTGCTCGGCGATCTCGTAGGCGACCGTCTTGGAGCCCTCGGCGTAGTACGGACGCATGTTGACGTTCACGAACGCCCAGTTCTCGCGCTCGCCCGACAGCTCGGTGCAGAGCCGGTTGACGTCGTCGTACGTGCCGCGCACCTTGACGAGGTTCGTCCCGTAGAC
>DATHEP010000073.1:0-13697 GCA_035318525.1 Conexibacter sp. | reverse complement strand
TGCTGCGCGACGCGGAGGGCCTGCCGCGCGCGATGGCGCTCGATGCCTGCCGCGAGGCGGCGGTGCTCCCGCAGGCGGTCGCGGCAGTCGACCTCGCGCTGTGGGACCTCGAGGGCCGGCGAGCCGGCGAGCCGGTGTGGCGCCTGCTCGGCGCCGATTCGCCGGCGCCCGTCGCAGTCAATGCGCTGCTCGGCGCCGAGGACCGGGCAGGCGCGGCAGCGGAGGCGGCGACAGCAGCCGGCGCCGGCTTCGGCTGCGTGAAGCTGAAGGTCGGGATCGGCGACGACGCCGGCCGCGTCGCCGCGGTGCGCGCGGCCGTCGGTCCGGACGTCGCGATCCGGCTCGACGCCAACGGCGCGTGGACGGTCGAGGAAGCACTCGCGCACCTGCGCGTGCTCGCGCCGAGCCGGATCGAGCTGTGCGAGGAGCCGGTCCACGGGCTCGCGGAGCTGCGCGGCGTGGCGGAGGAGTCGGAGATCGCGATCGCGATGGACGAGACCGTCGTCGCGCCCGGGGCCCTGGCAAGCGGCGCGACGCCGATCGCCTGCCTCAAGCTGAGCCGTTGCGGCGGCATATCCGGGTTGCTCAGCGCCGCCGAGACGGCGCGCGCGGCGGGCTGCGAGGTCTTCCTCGCCTCAACGCTCGACGGCCCGCTCGGGATCGCGGGCGCGCTGCACGCGGCGGCTGTGCTGCGGCCGTCGCGGCCCTGTGGGCTCGCGACGCTCGACGCCTTCGACGGGCTCGACGTCGACCCGGCGCTCGCCGTGCGCGACGGCGCGATGCGTGTGCCGGACGGGCCGGGCCTGGGCGTGCGCGCCTGAGCCGTCAGGCCGCGAGCAGCTCCGCCACCGCCTTCGGCGCCTCCAGCTGCACCGCGTGGCCGGCGCCCGGGACGACATGCAGCGTCGCGTCCGGCAGCGCGGCCGCCATCTGCTCCGCGATCGTGCGGTACTTCATGTCGCGCTCGCCGACGACCAGCGCGACGGGCATCGTCAACGCGGGCAGGCGCTCCCACAACGGCTCCATGACGCCCGTCCCGAGGCCGCGCAGCGCGGCGGCGAGCCCGGCGGGGTCCTGCGCGAGTCGCGTCCTGTGCGCGGCGGCGACGACCGCCCGCGGCTGCCCCTCGAACAACGGCAACGAGGACCAGTGCGAGGCGAACGCCTCGATCCCCTCCCTCTCGATGCCCGCGGCGAGCGCCTCGTCAGCCGCGCGGCGTGCGCGGCGCTCCGCGGCGTCGGAGAGCCCCGGGCTCGCCCCGACGAGGACCAGGCGGGCGATCCGACTGGGTGCCGCGAGGGCGATCGACAGCGCGATCCGGCCGCCCATCGAGTACCCGCACAGCACGAAGCGCTCCGGCGCGAGCGTCAGCACGTCACCGCGCACCGAGGCGAAGTCGACCGGCCGCGCGGCGGCGGCCGCGCCGTGCCCGCGGAGGTCCGGCGCGAGCGCGCGATAGCGTTCGCCGAGCGCCGCGATCGTCGGCTGCCAGCTGCGGCCCGTCTGCGTGAAGCCGTGCAGCAGGACGATCGTCTCCGGCGCCATCCCCCGCATCATGACCGCCGCCACCGACACGTATCTGCTGCTGCGCGCCTTCTGCCAGGAGCTTGCGCGCTGCGGCATGACGGACGCCTGCACCTCCCCCGGCTCTCGCTCGACTCCGCTCGTGCTGTCACTGGCGCGCGAGCCGGGCCTGCGCGCGTGGTCGCACGTCGACGAGCGCGTCGCCGGCTTCTTCGCGCTCGGGCTCGCGAAGGCCAGCGGCAACCCGGTCGCCGTAGCCTGCACGTCCGGGACTGCGGCTGCCGAGCTGGCGCCGGCGGTGATCGAGGCCGCCGAGGCGCGCGTTCCGCTGATCGTGCTGACGGCGGACCGACCGCCGGAGCTGCGCGACGTCGGCGCCGGGCAGACGATCGACCAGCTCAAGCTCTACGGCGACGCCGTCAAGCGCTTCGTCGAGCTCGGCACGCACGAGGCGACGCCCGAGCGGATGCGCTGGATCCGCGCGCTCGCGTGCCGCGTCTGCTGGACCGCGCTCGACGGCCGGCCTGGCCCGGTGCACGTCAACGTGCCGCTGCGCGAGCCGCTCGTGCTGGACGCGCCGCTGCCCGAGGTCGATCCGGTGCCCGCGCGCAGCGGGGGGCGGCCCTGGGTCGCGCATCCGATCGTGCCGGTCGCGAGCGAGCCGCCGCCGATCCCGATCGCGCCGACGCCGCGCACGGTCGTCGTCGCCGGGCGCGACGAGCGCGACCCGGCGCTCGGCGAGGCGCTCGCGGCATTCGCCGCCGCGGCCCGCTGCCCGCTGCTCGCCGACCCGCTGTCGGGCGCGCGCCGAGGCCCCGCGGCGATCGCGCACTACGACGCGCTGTTGCGCGACCCGCAGCTCGCGGCGGAGCTGCGGCCGGAGCTCGTGCTGCGCGTCGGCGACCTGCCGACGTCGAAGCCACTGCGCGCCTGGCTCGCCGGCCTCGACGGCGTCGAGCAGGTCACGATCGACGCCGAGGAGGCGTGGCACGACCCGGCCGGCGTCGTGACGGCGCGCATCGCCGGCAATCCACGCGCCGTGCTGGCCGCCCTCACGGCCGAGCATCGCGACACCGGTGACCGCGCGTGGCTCGATCGCTGGCAGGCGGCCGACCGGGCCGCCGCGGAGGCGATCGCCGCGACGCTCGGCGACGAGCTGTCGGAGCCGCGCGCGGCGGCGGAGCTCGTTGCCGCGCTGCCGCCCGAGGCGACGCTGTTCGTCGCCTCCTCGATGCCGATCCGCGACGTCGAGACGTTCGCCGCCGCGCGCGAGGCGCCGCCGCGCCTGCTGTCGAACCGCGGCGCGAACGGGATCGACGGGACCGTCGCCGCGGCGCTCGGGGCCGCCTCGGCGGGCGATGGACCGGTCGTCCTGCACATCGGCGACGTCGCGCTCGCGTACGACCTGACCGCGCTGCTGTCGGCGCGGCGGCTCGGACTCGACCTCGTCATCGTGCTCGTCAACAACGACGGCGGCGGGATCTTCCACTTCCTCCCCGTCGCGCGCGAGGGCTCCGACTTCGAGCGGCACGTCGCGACGCCGCACGGGCTGGACTTCGCACAGGCGGCGGCGCTGTTCGGCGCGCGGCACGTGCCGGTGCGGACCCCGGGCGAGCTGCGCGACGCGCTCGCTGCCGCGCTCGGCGACGGCGTCACGATCATCGAGCTGCGCACCGAGCGCGAGGCGAACGTCGTGCTGCACCGACGCGTGTGGGACGCCGTCGCGGCGGCGCTCAGCTGACGACCGACGCCTCGGCGCCGATCGCGCGGCGGCAGAAGGCGGTCAGCGCCTCGATCACGGCGTCCGGGTCGGCGTTGCCGCCGACGACCGGTGCGAGCGGGCTGACGAGCGCCTCCACGATCGCGCCGATCAGCGCGGCCGCGGTCGTGTCGGGGTCCTGGTCCGGCAGCTCGCCGGCGTCGACGCGGACGCGCACGAATGCCGCCATCACGCGCACGTACTCGCGCCGGTACGCGAGCCGCTGCGCGTCGACGGCAGGGTCGAGCGGCTCGTAGACGAGCGCCCATGCGAGCCGTGGCCGCGACAGCGCCCGCGCCGCGAACGTCGCGACGACGGCGTCGAGCTGCTCGCCGGCGGTCTCGGCCGCGCCGGCAGCGCTGTTCATCTCCGCCAGCTCCTGGTCGGCGACGGTTCGGAAGGCCTCGACGAAGAGGTCCGCCTTCGAGGGGAAGTGACGGTAGAGGGTGCCCGTCGCGAGGCCGGCACGGTCAGCTATCGCCGCGACCGACGCGGCTCCGTAGCCACCCGCCTCGAGCACCTCGACGGCGGCGAGCAGCAGGCGCGCCCGCGTGTCCGGGCCCTGCTGCCGGGAGTCGATCGATCGGAGGTCGGACTTCCTCACTCGTACGCCAGCGTATCTGTAAGACGCGCGCGTGCGGTGAGCCAGGCCGGGAGCGCCGCGATCAGCGTCGCTGCGATCACCGTGCCGAGGACGGCGATCGCGAGCGTCCCGGGCAGCAGCGCGTCGCTCAGGACGTATCCCTCGTCGCGCAAGAACGCGAGCATCGGACCGCGGAACGAGAGGATGCCGCCGATCGTCCCGCACACCGCCCCGAGCGCCATCACGAGCCCCGTCTCGAGCGCGAGCGCGGCGACCAGGCCGCCGCCGCGCATTCCGAGCGCGCGCAGCACGGCCCACTCGCGGCGGCGCGCGAAGATCGACGTCGAGAGGATCCCGCCGACCGCCACCAGTGCGGCCGCCAGCGTCAGCAGGCGCATCGCGTCGAGCCCGGCGATGCTGCGGTCCATCTGGTCGCGGATGCGCTGCGCAAGCTCGCGGCCGCTGATCGTGTGCAGCGGCGCCAGCTCGGCGAGTCGTCCCGGACGCAGACGGCCCGCGCCGGAGACGCCGACGAGGTTCGCAGACGGCCCGCGCCGGAGACGCCGACGAGGTTCGCAGCGGGCGAGTCCCAGAGCGTCCGGTAGCGCTGCATCGTCACGTACACCGTCCCCGACGGCCACGACAGGTCCTCGACCTCGCCGACGATCCGCAGGCGCCGCAGGCCGTGCGCCGTCGGAAGCGCGATGCGGTCG
The DNA here is from genome assembly GCA_035318525.1 of Conexibacter sp. GTDB lineage: Bacteria > Actinomycetota > Thermoleophilia > Solirubrobacterales > Solirubrobacteraceae > Conexibacter. The sequence continues at coordinate 9,118 of DATHEP010000073.1, read as the reverse complement.
CCGGCGCCGAGCCCGAGGCCGGCCGTCAGCACGCGCGAGACGAGCACGCCGTCGGGGTGGCGGCGCAGCGCCGGCAGCCCCCGCGACAGGCCGGCACCGGGCGCGAAGACGGGATGGCGCGCACGCGGGTCGAGCGCGCGCAGCTCGAGCTTGTAGCCGGGGACGCTCAGGAACGAGACCGCCGAGAGCGCCGCGTGGCGGTCGAGGCGATCCGGTCCCCCGCGCAGCGCGCGGGCCGCCTGAGCCGGCGAGACGGGGACGCTGGCGTAGGCGTCGTCGGACGCAAGGATCTCCCGCGCCTCCGGCCGGATCGCGGCGGTGACCGCGTCGACGCGCTCCTGCAGGCCGTGCGCGACGAGTTGCGGCGGGATCACCGCGGCGATCCCGAGCGCGAGGATCGCCGCCGCCAGCGCGGCGCGGCGCGGGTTGGCGACGAGCGCCGCGCGCGCCACGAGCAGCGTGCGCGAGCTGCCGCGCTCGCTGCGCGTGACCAGCAGCGCCGCGAGCCCGACGAGCCCCGGCGTCGCGAGCGCGATGCCGACGAGCGTCGCGAGCGACGCGGCCGGGTAAGCGCCGGCGTCCGCCAGCAGCGCACCCCCGCCGAACGCCGCGCCGCCGGCGACGAGGAGCGCGAGCGCGGCACCGCGCGTGATGTGCGAGGTGATCGTCGCGCCCGCCTGTGGTGAGCGCCCGAGCTGCTCGGCGACCGGCCCGCGCAGCGAGGCGAGCGCTGCGGCGGTCGCGACCAGCGCCAACGCGAGCGCGAGCCCCGCGGCAAGCGCGACGGTGCCGGCATCGACGCCGACGCGGACTTGGAAGCCGAAGACGTCGGTCAGATAGGTCGGCACCTGCCGTGCGAGCCCGTGGGCGATCGGGATCCCGGCGAGCGCCCCGGGGACGAGTGCGGCCGCGACGAGCAGCACGAGCGTCAGCGCCTCGGCGAGCGCGAGCCGCACGCGACCGGCGCCGAGCGCGCGCACGAGGCCGACGTCCTCCTGGCGCTCGAGCATGCGCATCAGCTGCAGCACGTAGGCGAGCAGCGCGACGATCGCGAGCACGACCGTGCCGAACACGAGCGTCGGCGAGCGCACCGTGAAGTCGAGCACGTGATCGAGCTGCTGCTCGTCGGCGCCAGCCGTCGTCAAGACGGCGTTCGCGGGCAGCACGGCGCGCGCCCGCCGCTCCCAGGCGGCCCGCGCGACGCCGGCGCGCAAGCGCACGTAGACGACCGTCGGGCGGCCGGGCATGCCGCGCAGCCGCTCCAGCCGCGCGCGCGGCAACGCGACCGCACGCGCGAGCGCGGGGGCGGCGTCCACCACGCGGGCGACGCGGATGCGGCGCGCGCCGGCGAAGGCGAACAGCCGCACGCGCTCGCCGGCGCGCACGCCGAGCTCGTCCGCGAGCGTGCGGCTGAGCGTGAGGCCTGCGCGCGGCTCGCCGGCACGCGAGCGGGCCGGGCGCAGATCCTGCTCGAGCGCGCTGCGCAGCAGGCGTGCGCGGCGGTCGATCCCGAACGCGGTGACGGCGACGCTCGCGCCGTCACCCTGCAACGCGACGCGCTGCAACGTCATCGCGACCGCAGAGCGCGTTCCCGGGATGCGCTCGAGCCGCGCCGCCAGCCGCGGCGGGAGGGCCGTCTGAGCGACCGCCTCGACGCGCACGTCCGCGACGCCGGCGATCGCCCGGCCGTGGTCCGCGAACGAGCGCTCGACGCTGCGCACGAACGACAGCAGCCCGACGACGACCGCAAGGCCGACCGCCAGCGCAAGCCACAGCACGACCGTGCGGCCGCGCTGGCGCGCGAGCGTCGCGAGCAGGTGCCGCGTGAGCAGCAGGACGGCGGTCACGGCGACGGCTCGCGCCCGGCAACGGGCGCGGCGTGCGGCGTGGGCACCGGCGCGTCCTCCCGCACGCGTCCGTCGACGAGCGTGACGACCTCGTCGGCGTAGCGCTCGGCCAGCTCGTGGTCGTGGGTGACCATCACGACCGCACGGTCGCCGACCGCGTGCTCGCGCAGCAGGGCGAGCGTCTGCTCAGCATTGCGGCGGTCGAGGTTGCCGGTCGGCTCGTCGGCCAGCACGAGCCGCGGGTCGTTGACGAGCGCGCGAGCGATCGCGACGCGCTGCATCTGGCCGCCGCTGAGGCGGCGGGCCGGCATGTCGCGCTGGTCGGCGAGGCCCATCTGCGCGAGCAGCTCGCGTGTCCGGGCGCGCGAGCGACCGCGGTCCCCGCCGGCGATCGCAGCCGCGAGCTCCACGTTCTGCGCCGCCGTCAGGCCCGGCAGCAAGTTGAAGAACTGGAAGACGAAGCCGACGTGGCGCGCGCGGAAGCGGGCGCGGGCCGCCGAGTCGAGGTCCGTGACGTCGCGGCCGTCGAAGCGCAGGCGGCCGCGGGTCGGCGCGTCAAGCGTCCCGAGCAGGTTCAGCAGCGTGCTCTTGCCGCTGCCGGACGGGCCGACGATCGCGACGAGCCGGTTCGGCTCAACCGACAACGTGACGCCGCGCAGCGCCTCGACCACGGTGCCGTCGTGCGCGTAGGTCTTCGCGACGTCGTGAAGCTCCAGCACCGCGGGCATCGGCTCCGCAGGCTATGCGAATCCGCATTCACCGGCGCTGGTTCAGGCCGCTGTCCTGTCCTGCGGTCGTCATGCGACCCGAAGGCAGGACGGCTGCGGCGACCGGCCGCTCAGCCGGCCAGCACCGGCAGCAGCGCCTGCAGCTTGACCTCGGTCTCGGCCAGCTCGGCGGCGGGCAGCGAGCCGCGCACGACGCCTACGCCCGCATAGCAGTGGGCGACCGCCCCGCGCAGCAGCGCACAGCGCAGGGCGACGCACAGCTCGCCGTCCCCGTTCGCGTCGCCCCACCCCACCGGCCCGGCATACCAACCGCGGTCGAACCCCTCCAGCTCGGGGATCAGCGGCTCGGCGACCGCGAACGGCTCGCCGCCGACCGCCGGCGTCGGGTGCAGCAGCGCGGCCAGCGCCATCGCGCCGAGCGGGCGTGAGAGCTGCGCGCGAATCGGCGTCGCGAGGTGCTGGATGTTCGCGATCCGCACGACGACCGGCTCTGGCGCAGCCGTCACCCACACCGCGTGCGGTCGCAATGCCTGTGCGATGCGGCGGGTGACGATCGCCTGCTCTTCGCGGTCCTTGTCGCTGCGCAGCAGCGCCTCGCCGAGGTGGTCGTCGACAGCCGGATCGGCGCTGCGGCGGGTCGAGCCGGCGAGCGCGACCGTCGAGGCGCGCTCGCCCTCACGCCGCACGAGCAGCTCCGGCGTCGCGCCGACGAACGTCGCGTCGCCGCGGCCGACGGCGTAGACGTAGCAGGCCGGAAAGCCGTCGCGCAGCGCGCCGAGCACGGCCGCGGGGTCATGCGCGCGCGGCGCGTGGACCTGCACCTCGCGCGCCAGCACGACCTTCTCAAGCGCCCCTTCGCGGATTCGCTCGACCGCACGCGCGACGGCGCCCTCGTAGTGCTCCGGCGGCATCGCGCTGACGACGCGGTAGCGACCGGCGGGCGCCGGGTCGAGCAGCGGCAACGACGCGGGCGCCCGCAGCTCCGCGAGGCGGGCGTCGATGCGCGCGAGCAGGCCTTCCGGCGTGTCGTCAGGCGTCGCGAGCGCGGCGACCGTCAGCCGCACATCGGCACCGCGCCGCGCGAGCGCGACCTCGGGCACGTGCAACGACGCCGGCGCGAAGCCTTCCCACTGCGGCGCGGCGGCGCCGTGCGGAGCGAACGCGAAGCCGCCGACGGCGACGAGCCCGGCGCCCGATGGCCCGTCCGGGGGGTCGGCCACCGCGCGGGCGGCGAGCGTGCGCCACGCGCGCGCGACCGCGTCGAAGCGGTCCGGGCCGGCAGCCTCGAGCGTACGCACGCAGCCGAGCGCCGCGAGCGCCGCGCCGTCGCGGTCGGGCTGCTCGAGCGTGAACCACGGCTCGCCGGGCCGCCGCGACGCCGCGACGAGCGCGACGGGGTCGAGCGCCGGGACGGGCGCCGCGACCGTGACCGCGGCAAGCGCCTCGCCTTCGGCCCGCGCACGCCGCACGGCGGCGTCGAGGCGCTCGGCGAGCAGCGTGCGCGCGGCCGGGTCGAGCCACTGGATCTCCCCCGGCCGCGTGCGCGTGAACGACATCCCGGCGGGGCGTCCCTACGTTTCGCTGCGCCCGCGGGCGATCGCGATCTCGCCGGTGCGCGTCATCTCGATCAGGCCGAACGGCCGCACGAGCGCCTCGAACGCCTCGATCTTGTCGTCGGTGCCGGTCAGCTCGACGATCAGCGAGCGCTTCGAGACGTCGACGACGCGACCGCCGAAGATCTCGCAGAGCTGCAGCACCTCGGTGCGCTGCGAGCCGTCGACGGCGAGCTTGAAGAGGGCGAGCTCGCGCGCGAGCGTCTCCTCCGGCTCGAGGTCGCGGATCTTCAGCACGTTGACGAGCTTGTGCAGCTGCTTCGTCACCTGGTCGATCGGATGGACGGCCCCGTCGAGCGTGAGCGTGATGCGCGAGATCGTCTCGTCGTCAGTCGGCCCGACGGCGAGCGTGTCGATGTTGAACGCGCGCCGCGCGAACAGCCCGGCGACCCGCGTCAGGACGCCCGGCTTGTTCTCGACCAGGATCGAGAGGATGTGCTTGCGCCCAGTGCGGAGGTTGCCCGCCGCCTCGAGGTCCTCGAGCGAGATCAGCTCCTGCGTTCCCGGCTCTCCCATGACGCTCACCCCACCATGTCCCGCGCGGCCTGGCCGGCGGGGATCATCGGGTACACGTTCTCCTCGGCCGTGACGCGCACGTCGACCACGACCGGGCCCTCGACCGCGAGCGCCGCCCTGAGGTCATCCAACAGCGTCGTCTTGTCCGTCAGCCGCACGCCGTGCGCGCCGTAGGCCTCCGCGAGCTTGACGAAGTCCGGGAACGAGCCCATGTCGACCTGCGAGTAGCGCTTGTCCCAGAACAGCTCCTGCCACTGGCGGACCATGCCGAGGTAGCCGTTGTTGACGATCACGACCTTGATCGGGATCCCGTTCTGGGCGCAGGTCGCAAGCTCCTGCGCGTTCATCTGCACCGAGCCGTCGCCGGCGATGCAGACGACCTGCTTGTCGGGACATCCCACGGCCGCCCCCATCGCCGCCGGCAGGCCGAAGCCCATCGTGCCGAGGCCGCCGGAGTTGATCCAGCGGCGCGGCTCGGGGAAGTCGTAGTACTGCGCCGCCCACATCTGGTGCTGGCCGACGTCGCTCGTGATGATCGCGTCGCCGCCGGTCGCCTCGAAGACCGCCTGGATCGCCCGCTGCGGGCGGATCTCGGTGTCCGTCGTGTCCTCGTATCTGAGCGGGTACTGGGTGCGCCAGCCCTCGATCCGCGACCACCAGTCCTCCAGGCGGGAGCGGTCGGCCTCGAGCGCGCGGTACTCGCTCACGAGCCGGCCGAGCACGTTCTTCGCATCGCCGACGATCGGGATGTGCGCCGGCACGTTCTTCGAGATCTCGGCCGGGTCGACGTCGATGTGGATGAACTTCGCGCGCGGCGCGAACTCCGACAGCTTGCCGGTGATGCGGTCGTCGAAGCGGGCGCCGATCGCGACGATCAGGTCGGCCTCGTCCATCGCGTAGTTGGCCGCGCGCGTGCCGTGCATGCCGAGCATCCCCAGCCACTGCTCGTGCGGCGCGGGGAACGCCCCGAGCGCCATCAGCGTGCAGGTGACGGGGAAGGCGTCGCTGAGCGCGAGCTCGCGCAGCTCGACCGAGGCGTTCGCGTTCACGACGCCGCCGCCGACGTAGAGCACTGGACGGCGTGAGTTCGCAAGCGCCTTCGCCGCCAGGCGGATCTGCTTCTGGTTGCCCTCGATGGTCGGCTGGTAGCCGGGCAGGTGGACGTCGCCGACCGGCTCGTAGGGGATGTCAGCCCGCGAGAGGTCTTGCGGAATGTCCACTACCACCGGGCCGGGCCGGCCCGTGCGTGCGATGTGGAACGCCTCGTGGATCGTGCGCGGGATCTCCAGCGGGTGCTGGATCATGAAGCTGTGCTTCACGATCGGCAGCGTGATGCCGAGGATGTCGGCCTCCTGGAAGCCGTCGGTGCCGATCAGCTCGGTCCGCACCTGGCCGGTCAGGAACACGACGGGGACCGAGTCCATCATCGCGTCGCAGATCGCCGTCACGAGGTTGGTCGCGCCGGGGCCGCTCGTGCCGAGCGCGACGCCCACCTTCCCAGTCGCCTTCGCGTAGCCCTGGGCCGCATGGCCCCCGCCAGCCTCGTGGCGCACGAGGATGTGCCGGATACCAGCGTCGTAGAAGGCGTCATAGGTCGGGAGGTTCGCGCCGCCGGGAAGGCCGAATACGACCTCGACACCCTCCGCCTTCAGGCACTCCATCAGTGCGTCGACTGCACGCATATGCGCTCGCCTCCTTTCCAGGGGCTCGGGGACTGACCGGATCGCCAGTCTACCAGCGGGTTTTCGCCGCTCCGGGCGGCATTCCCGCCTCCGGCGCGATCGCGACGTCGGGGAAGTCCAGCTCGGTGCCGCAGCTCGTGCAGAGCGCGTCGTGCAGCTTGACCACCTTGCCGCACCCGGGGCACTGGCGCCGCAGCTCGTTGCGATCCCAGCGGTAGAGCAGCGCGGTCGCCAGGCCGATCACCGGCACGGCACCCGAGATCAGGAACCACAGCCAGAACGAGCTGCCCTTGATCTTGCCGACGATCCCGCCGGCGAGGGCGAAGGAGATCGCGATCGTGACGTAGACCACGGGCGGCCGGGGTCCGAGCCCGTCAGAACAGCTGGTTGAGCGCCCACAGCACCGCGATCACCGCGGCGACGGCGAGGACGATCCAGAAGATCGCCATCACGAACCCGATCAGGATCTTCGCGACCAGCACGACGACCACGACGAGCACCAGCAGCGCGAGCACGCGCTTGACGAGCGAGGGCTTGGCCGGCTTCTCGGCTTCCTGGAAGGAGCTCATGGGATAAGCGTACTCCGCGCGCCGAGCGGGTGGAGGCGGGGTCGCGGGACGCTCAGGCGGCGACCGCGTCCAGCGCGACCCGGCGCGGCTTCGGCAGCCGCCGTCGCACGCGCCAGCGCGCGCCGGAGAACGCGAGGTTCGCGACCGTCGCGAAGCCCTCCTCGTCGGCGCGCAGCGCCAGCAGCAGGTGCGCGACGCGGTCGCCGGACGGCAGCTCGGGGTCGGCCGCTCTCACGCACCAGCAGGACACGCGCCGCCCCTGCACGAGCAGCGCACCGGACTCGCCGACGAGCCAGGTCCCCAGCCGCCCCGGCTCCGGCACGAGCCCGCTGCGGGCGTGCAGCTCGCGCGCGTCGTGGTCGACGAGGTCGCCGAGCAGGCCGAGTGCGATGCGCTCGGGCCCGTCCGCGGCGCGCCGGACCGGTCTCGTCACGATCGCGCCGCGGCGCGCGTACAGCGACGGGATCACCCACGCGTGCGCCAGCGCGGCGATCGCGACCGGCAGCGCGTAGGGCGAGATCGCCACCATCACGACCGCTGTCAGCACGAACGGGACGACGTGCGCGAGCGTCGTCAGCGTCCACAGGCGGCCGCGGGCTTGCAGCCGCTCGGCCGTCATCCGCGGGCGCCAGTAGACGCCCGCCAGCTCGGGCAGCGGCTCCGCCGGGGCGGCGGCGTGGGCGTGCGCGGCCATCGGCGGGCCGACGGGTCGCGGGGGTCGCCCCTACCCGCCGGCGATCGGACGCCGCATGATCACGAGCTGCTCGCCGACCGGCAGCTCGCGCACGTGCTCGGCGTGGCCAGGGCCGCGCGTGACCATCGCGATCGAGCCCTGGTCCAGCTCCTCGCGGAACGCCGCGACAGCCGCCTCGACCGAGGCCGGGTCGCTCGCGCTCCACTCCGCCAGCGTCGTGTGGCCGGTGTGGTCCATCCTGACGAGTCGGGACATCTCTGGCCTCCTGTCGCAATCGGGGCGAACGCTCGTCCCAGCGTACCCGCGCCGTCCAGGCGCGCTCACGGGACGCCGATGCGGATCTGCCCGATCTGCGAGGGACCGCTGCCTCTGCGGGCGGCCTCTCTGTCGGCGCCGAAGTTGGCGACGAGCAGCACGCCGTCTCTCGTGACTCTTTCGATTTCCGAGAGCGGGATGTCGAAGATCACCACCCCTGTCACGACCTCGCCGGGCCCGATCGTGGCGCGCTGTGCGAACGCCAGCGCGCCGGGGTGGATCCGCTCGGCGGCCTCGGCCTCTACGAACTCCTGTTCGTTCATCGTCAGCAGCGTCTGTCCGACCGCGACGTGCTGAACTGCGCTCGTGAGGTTTCTCACCTTGACGCTGACCAGGATGTAGACGCCCTGCGGCGTCGCGCGCTGCCCGGCGCGACGGAGCTCCTCCGTCACGGAGAAGCCCTGCAGCGCGAGGCTCAGCGTTCTCAGGCTCAGCAGCGATCTGCCGTTGGCGACCACGAAGCGGACTCCGTCCTGCGTGCACGCGCCCTCGTTGTAGGGCGGCTGCGAGATGCCGAGCGCGGCACAGCTCTGTGCGGCTTCTCTGGCTCTCGATGCTCTCCCCCCTCTGCCGGGGGTCGTGGTGGGCGCGGTCGACGTGGTCGTCGCCACGGGGCCGCCCCCCGCCACCGGGCCATCCGTCGAACCGCCACATGCGCTGAGCCCCGCGGCGAGCGTCAGCAGCGCCACAGCCATCCATGTCCTCATGGTCCCCCTCCAGAGGTTTGGCTCTTAACCTAGTTCGCTTGCGCGCGCAAACGCAAGGACGAGCCGTCGCCGGCGTACGCGGAGGGCGCTAGAGCCCGAGCTGCTCGCGCACGAGGCGCGTGACCTCGGCGCCGTCGGCACGGCCCTTCGTCTCGCGCATCACGAACCCGACGATCGGGCCGATCGCCTTCATGTTGCCGGCCTTCAGCTTCGTGGTCGCGTCCGGGTCGGCGGCGAGGGCACGCTGGACGACCTCTGTCAGCTCGTCGCCACCGCCGATCGCGGCGAGCCCCTCGGCCTCGACGATCGCCCGCGGGTCGCCGCCACGGGCGACGAGCGTGTCGAGCACCTGCTTCGCGGCGCCTGGCGTGATCGTTCTCGCGCGCAGCAGTCCGACGAGCCCGGCGAGCGCCTCCGGCGTGACCTTCGACTGCATGGGGTCCGCGT
>DATHEP010000072.1:0-3037 GCA_035318525.1 Conexibacter sp. | reverse complement strand
GAGACGGGCGTACGGCGGCGACGCCGGGCTCGACCTCCACGCGACCGAGGCGGTCACGCTCGAAGCGGGCGCGCGCGCGTCGGTCGGGACGGGGATCGCCGTCGCGATCCCCGAAGGCCAGGGCGGGCTCGTGCTGCCGCGTTCCGGCCTGGCGGCGCGCAGTGGGATCGCGCTCGTCAACGCACCCGGCTTGATCGACGCCGGCTACCGCGGAGAGATCCGCGTGCTGCTGCTCAACACCGACCGCGAGACGCCTTGCGAGATCGCTGCCGGAGACCGCATCGCCCAGCTCGTGCTTGTGCGCCTGGAGCTGCCGGCGACGCTCGAGGTCGACGAGCTGCCCGGTAGCGAACGGGGCGAAGGCGGCTTCGGCTCGAGCGGCAGCTGAACGCATCCGGATCTTTCACCAACTTGTCACGTGAGGCGCGCGCAGGCGTCCTATCGTCTCCGACGTCGACTCGGTCGTCGGGGGGGACGATCGAGACCGGCGGCGCTTCGGGGACCCGCCGCCAATGGGGGACGCCGGGGCCGGTGTGGTCAGGCGCATCGGCCCCGGTGCGTCTCCTCAGACGCCGAGCAGCGCACGCAGTCGCGCCGCGTTGCGCGGCGCGAAGCCCTCCCAGTCATTGTTGAAGTAGGCGTAGACGTCGACGTGCCGCGCCCAGCGCCGCAGGCGGTCCGCCCACTCGCGCAGCTCGGCCTCGGAGTAGTTGCCGCGCCGGCCACGGTGGCCGTAGTGGAGGCGCACGAGCGTCCAGTCGGCCGTGCGGGCGTGCGTCTGAAACGGTCGCTCTGGGGTGTCGCCGATCACGAGCGCGGCGCCGTGGGCGCGCAGCAGTCGCTCGACCTCGGGCACGAACCAGGTCGGGTGGCGCAGCTCGAACGCGTGGCGGCCGGGCGGGAGCCCGCTCAGGCGCTCGAGTGCCGCGGCGAGGCGGTCGTCGTCGCGGTGGAAGCGTTCGGGCAATTGCCAGATGACCGGGCCGAGCCTGCCGTGCTCGACGAGCGGCGCGATCGAGGCGTAGTAGCGCTCGACGCCGCGCTCGAGGTCGGTCAGGCGCTTCATGTGCGTGAGGTAGCGGCTCGCCTTCGCCGCGAAGCAGAAGCCCTCCGGCGTCTGTGCGACCCAGCGCGCGACCGCGGCGGGTCTAGTGAGGCGGTAGAAGGTCGTGTTCAGCTCGACGGTGTCGAAGCGCGTGGCGTAGTGCTCGAGCCAGCGCGCCTGCGGCAGCCGTGGCGGATAGAAGCGCTCGCGCCAGTCGCCGTAGGCCCAGCCGGAGCAGCCGATGCGGATCGGGTGCGGCACACCTTGGACCTACCCGGCTACGCGAGGTCGTGCTCACGCAGGAAGTCGCGCGCGACGTCCTCCGCCGAGCGGTGCTCGATCGTGGTGGCGGCGTTCAGCTCCTGCATCGCACGCGTCGTGAGCGCCGCGCTGACGGCGTTCAAGGTGCGCTCGAAGTCGGGCCCCTCGGCCGTCAGCGTGCGCGCCGCGACGACCGGCACCAGCGGCTCGACGCCGAACAGGTCGAGCGGGTCGTCCAGCAGCACGCGGTCGCCCTCCGCCAGCTGGCCGTCCGTGAGGCGCACGATCGCGGCGTCGAGCCGTTCGTCGTCGAGCAGCGGATACTGCATCCCGGCCGTCAACGGTGCGTAGTCGACGTCGTTGAGTCCATATGCACGTGCCAGCCCCGGCAGCCCGTTCGGGCTGGTGTACAGCTCCGGCGGCGCTCCGAGGCGCAGGTCGCGGACCGATCGCAGGTCGCCGATCGTCGTCAGGCCGTGCCGCTCGGCCAGCCGGCTGGTGACCGCGACGGCGTCGACGTGCTCGAAGCGCGTCGGGTCGAGCAGCACGAAGCCCTCCGCCGCCGCCCGGGAGCGGGCCGCGGCGAGCGCCGTGCGGACGTCGGCGTACGCCGTGCGATCGCGCGCTACGGCGCGGTTCCAGACGCCGAGGTACTCCGGGTACGCGTCGATCTCGCCGTTGCGCAGCGCCGCGTCGGCGATCCGCGTCGAGCCGATGTTCTGCTTCAGGCGCACGCGGAAGCCCTGCGCCTCCAGCGCCTGCTTGTAGAGCTGGCCGAGCAGGATCTGCTCCGTCGAGGTGCGCGAGCCGAGCGTGACGACCGGGCGGTCGTCGCCGGGAAGCGCTCTCGCGGCTGGCGCCGGCCCGTCCACCGTGTCGTCGCCACCGCAGCCGGCGACGGCGAGCAGCAGCGCGAGCGCGAAGGGGAGCAGCGAGCGCCTCATACGCCAGCCGCCATTCGCGCCTCCGCGTGCGCGGCTGCCTCCAGCGCGTCGTCGAGCGGCGCGAGCGGCTCGTCGCGCCCGAGAGCGCGTGCGATCAGCCAGTCGGCCAGCCACACGTTCTTCGGCAGCAGCGGACCGTGCAGGTAGGTGCCGATCACGTTCCCGCGCCGCACGCCCTCGAAGCCGCTGACACCGTCGTTGCCGTGCCCGCGCAGGACCCGCCCGAGCGGCTGCTCGCCGGGGCCGAGGCGGCTGCGGCCGCCGTGGTTCTCGAAGCCGGCGAGGACGCGGCGCTCGCCGTGGTCCAGCTCGACCTCGATCGCGACGTTGCCGATCAGCCGCGGGCCGTCGCTGCGGATCGTGCGCAGGTCGACGAGGCCGGCGCCGGGAAGCGTCTCGTCACCCATCTCGTATGAGTGGCCGAGCAGCTGGTAGCCGCCGCAGACCGCGAGCAGCGCCGCGCCGCGCGCGGCTGCCACGTGCAGCCCCTCGCGCTTGACCTCCGCGAGGTCGAGCGCGCACCGGCGCTGGTCGCGGTCCTGCCCGCCGCCGATGTAGAAGAGGTCCGCGGCGTCCGGGTCGAGCGCCTCCTCGATGCCGGAGGCGCTCAGCTCGAAGCCGAGCCCGCGCCACTCGCAGCGCGCGCGCAGCACGCGGCCGAGCGGCTGCGCGCCGGGACCGAGGCGGGTGCGCCCGCCGTGGTTCTCGAAGCCGGCGAGGGTGCGTCGCTCGCCGTCGAGCTCGACCTCGATCGCGACGTTGCCGATCAGCCGCGGCCCGTCGCCGC
>DATHEP010000071.1:0-11463 GCA_035318525.1 Conexibacter sp. | reverse complement strand
CGGCTCATACCAGCCGCCTGCCGCGAGGCGCTCGGAGAGCGACCGCTGGAGCCGCGCGAGCGCGGCGTCCCGATCGGCGAGCGCGACCGCCAGCACGCGCGGGCGGCGCCGCGGCAGCCACAGCCCCTCGACGAGCGACAGGCCGGGCACGCTCCGCGCCTGCGCTCCCGCGAACGACACGGCGTCGGACAAGGGCGCGACCGTCTCCTCCGCGACCTGTCCGAGGAAGCACAGCGTCACGTGGAGGGACTCCCGACGCACAGGGCGCAGGGCGGGCGGGGCGTGGTCCTCACGCAGCAGCGGCGCGCGCCATGCGAGGAGGGCGTCGACGACCTCCCGTGGCAGCTCGAGCGCCACGAACAGCCGCGCGCTCCGCTGCGCCGGCGGTTGCCCGCCGCGGCTCACGGCAGCCCGTCGTCGCCCTCGCCGCGCAGCAGCCGGCGCAGCAGGTGCAGCGCGAGCGTCGTGGCGCGGTCGCGCACGTCGGCACGCCCCCCGGGCAAGTCGAGTCGCCGTGCGATGCGGCGGCCGTCCGGGCCGGCTTCGGCGACGGCCACGTGGACGCGCCCGACCGGCTTCTCCGGCGTCCCGCCGTCCGGACCCGCGATGCCGGTCACGCCGATCCCGACGTCGGCGCCGAAGCGCGCGACCGCCCCGTCGGCGAGCGCGTCCGCGACCTCGGCCGAGACCGACCCCACGTGCTCGATCAACGCCGGATCGACGCCGAGCTCGGCCTTCGCCTCATTCGCGTAGACGACCGCGCCCCCGAGCACGTACGCCGACGAGCCCGGGCGATCCGTCAACCGCGCGGTCAGCAGCCCGCCCGTGCACGACTCGGCAACCGCGACCGTGCGCAGCGGCGGGCCGCCCAGCAGCGCGGCGACCTGCTCGTCGATCGTCGAGCCATCTTCGGAGAACAGCAGCGCGGCGTGACGCGAGCGGATCAGCTCCGCGAAGGCGGCGTACGCGGGCGCTGCGGATGGCTCGTACAGCGTCGCGATCTCGATCTCGCCGCGGCGCAGGCAGGTCGTGATCTCCAGCGGCGCGAGGTCGAACCCCTCGCGCTCGCCGACGCGCAGCGTCTCGGCGATCTCCGACTCGGGGATCCCGATCAGGCGCATGATCGACTGCTCGTACACCGTCGCGCCGCGGGTCGCGGCGCGGAAGGCCTTCGTCGCGCGCGCGGTCTCCCACATCGGCTGCAGCTCGCGCGGCGGACCGGGAAGCACGACGACCGTGGGGCGACGAGGGCGAGCGGCGGGGTCCGATCCGTCCTCGGCGGGCGGGACGACCACGCCCGGCGCCGTCCCGACAGGTTCCAGCACGGTGGCCCCCGCTGGCACGATCGCCTGCTTGCGCGTCCCTCGCGCCATCGCCGCGCGGTCGACGTTCGGCCAGCGCTGCACGAGCGGCTCGACGATCGCCGCGATCCGCCCCTCCAGCGCCTCGTCGAGCACCATCGGGCGCCCCGCGAACTCGGCCACGACCTCGGTCGTGAGGTCGTCGGCCGTCGGCCCGAGACCGCCGCTCGTGACGATCAGGTCGACGCCCTCCTCCGCCAGGAAGCGCAGCGCGGCCGCCATGTCCTCGCGGCGGTCGCCGACGATCGTCGTGTGCGCGTGCTCGACGCCGGCGAGCCGCAGCTGCCCCGACAGCCAGGGGCCGTTGCGGTCGGCGATGATGCCGCTGAGGACCTCGGTCCCGGTGATGACGATGCCGGCGCGCGCGCTCACGTGCAGGTGGGCGCCTGGTCGACGGGCAGCGGTCTCGCGCCCGAGGGCCTGATCTCGTAGGCGATCGCGGTCGAGGAGGCCGGCACCGCGAGCGGCTGCCCGTTGACGCGCATCTCGGCCTGGTTGTTGCCGAGCGTCAGGCGCAGCAGGCGCGCCCGCTGGACCGGCACCTGCTGGCCCGCCTCGAACTGCGTCCCGGGGATCAAGACGCGGCCGGCGCCGTCGGTGAGGCAGACGTAGATCGTCCCGGTCGGCACGAGCCGCAGGCTCGCCTGCGCCGGCGCGGCCTGCGCCCGGCGGGGCCGTCTCGTCGTCGTGGTCGTCTGGGCCGTCGTGCCTGCTTCTCCCGCTGTGCTGCCGGCCTGCGGCGACTCGTCGTCTCCGCCGCCGAACGAGCCGATCACACCGAGCGCTACGACCACCAGCGCGAGCACGGCGCCGACGATCAGCCAGCGCGGCGCGACGCGGCCGCCGCCGAACCCGGCACTGCCCGTCCGCCGGTCGCGCCCGAGCTGCGGGCTGATCGGCGCGAGCTCAAGCTCGCTCGGGCGCTCGAAGCGAAGCTTGTACTCCTCCACAAGCGTGCGCGAGTCGAGCCCGAGGTAGTCGGCGTACTCGCGCAGGAAGCTCTTGACGAACGTGGAGCCCGGCAGCAGGTTCCATTCCTCGTTCTCGAGCGCGCGCAGGTACTTCGCGCGGATCTTCGTCGCCTGCTCGACCTCGGTGATGTCGATCCTGGCGCGCATGCGCGCCTCGCGGAGGGTGGCACCGATCTCGGGCATGGAGATGCGAAGGCTATCGGGCCGCAAGCGCGGGCCGTGATGGATTTCCTGCAGCCGCTACGCCGGGGCGCCGGCGGCGAGGAACTCGAGGACCGATGCGTTGAAGCGCTCGGCGAGCTCGAGGTTCGCCCCGTGCGCGGCGCCCTCGAGCACCGTCAGCCGGGCACCCGGGATCAGGCGCGCGAGCTCCTGGGACTTCCACACCGGGACGAGCACGTCGTGCTCGGCGCCGATCACGTGCACCGGCAGGTCGAGCGCCGCGAGCCGGTCGCGCGCCTCGTGCCACGTCGTCGCGAGCAGTTGGCGGACGAACGCGTCCGGCTCCTGCTCGGGTCCGGCGAGCAGGGCCTGCCGCACGAACGCGACCTGATCGGCGTTCTCGTAGAAGGCCTCGGTGAAGCACAGCAGCATCAGCTCGTCGATGCGGTCCTCCCGCGACATGCCGGCGACGCGCTGGGACCACAGGCGCCCCTGCGTGCGGCCCCACGCCCCTCCGCCGCCGAACGTGACGCACAGCGTGAGCGTGCGCACGCGCTCGGGAGCCGCGAGCACGAGCTCCTGGGCGATCGCGCCGCCCATCGAGAGGCCGAGCAGGTGGAACGTGTCGAGCCCGAGCGCCTCGGCGAGCGCGAGCGCGTCGTCGCGCATGTCGGCGATCTCGTAGTCCCCCGTCGCCCGGGACGATTGCCCGACGTCGCGATTGTCGAAGACGACCGTCTTGTGGCGCTGCGACCAGGCGGGGACCTGCGGCAGCCAGCCGAGTGTGCTGGCGCTCAGGCCGTGGATGCAGAGGAGCGGCTCGCCCTCCCCGTGGACCTCGTAGTAGAGGCGCTGCCCGTTGCAGTCGGCGTGCGGCACGCCGCCGAGTCTAGATCTCGGAGTCCTCTGCCGCGCCGGATGCCGGCTCCGGCACGTCCGGGACTGGGACCGGCTCGGGCGCGGTGGCCGTCGCGCCGGGTCTCTCCGAGAGCGCGACGAGGATGCGCGGCACGTCCGCCTCGGTGATCAGCACCTGTCGCGGCTTGGAGCCCTCGTAGCCGGAGATGATCCCGCGCCGCTCCAGCATGTCGATCAGCCGACCCGCGCGCGTGTAGCCGAGCCGCAGGCGGCGCTGCAGCATCGAGGTCGAGGCGGTGCCCATCTGCGCGACGAGGCCGATCGCCTCCTCCAGCCGCGGGTCCTCGTCGGGGTCGAAGGCGTCGTCGTCCCCCCCGCCCGCGCCGGACTCGTCGACGACCTCCTCCAGCAGCTCCTCCTGGAACTCGGGCTCGCCCTGCTTGCGCCACTGCTCGGTCAGCTCGGCGATCTGCGCCTCGTCGACGTACGCGCCCTGGATGCGCTGGAGCTTCGAGGAGCCGACCGGCGAGAACAGCATGTCGCCCTGGCCGAGCAGCGACTCGGCGCCGTTCTGGTCGAGGATCACGCGCGAGTCGGTTTGCGAGGACACCGAGAAGGCGATCCGCGAGGGCACGTTCGCCTTGATCATGCCGGTGATGACGTCCACGCGGGGGGACTGCGTCGCGAGCACGAGGTGGATACCGACCGCGCGCGCCTTCTGGGCGAGGCGGATGATCGAGTCCTCCACGTCGGCCGGCGCGACCATCATCAGGTCGGCAAGCTCGTCGATCACGCACAGGATGTAGGGCAGGTCCGGCTCGCCGCGCGCGGCCCGCGCCTTGTTCAGCTCGGGCAGCGAGCGGGTGCGCGCCAGCGACATGATCCCGTAGCGCAGCTCCATCTCCTTGACGAGGTTCTGCAGCGCGTTCGCGGCCATCCGCGGGCTCGTGATGACGGGCGTCAGCAGGTGCGGGATCGACTCATAGTGGTTCAGCTCGACCTGCTTGGGGTCGACGAGCACGAGCCGCAGCTCGTGCGGGTCGGCGTGCAGCAGCAGGCTCGAAAGCATCGCGTTGATGGCGCCGGACTTGCCGGCGCCGGTCGTCCCTGCGACCAGCAGGTGCGGCATCTTCGCGAGGTCGACGCCGATCGCGCGGCCGGAGACGTCCTTGCCGAGCCAGACGGTGAGCGGGGACCAGTCGGCGGGCGGGTCCTGGAAGACGTCGCCGAGGTGGACGATCCGCCGCCTCGCGTTCGGGACCTCGACGCCGACCGCCTGCTTGCCGGGGATCGGCGCGAGGATCCGGATCTCCGTCGCGGCGAGCGCGTAGGCGAGGTCGTCCTTGAGCTGCGCCACCTTGCCGACCTTGATGCCCGGCGCGAGCCGCAGCTCGAAGCGCGTGATGTGCGGGCCGGACGTCATGCCGACGACCTTCGCCTCGACGCCGAAGTGGCCGAGCGCCTCCACGAGCTGCGTGGCGATTCTCTCCTGCCCCGCCGTGTCGGGCCGCGACTGGTCGGCAGTCGAGCGCTTGAGGAAGCGCGCGGACGGGACCTTCCACACGAAGTCGGGATCGTCTGTGACCGACGCGCGGTAGCGGCCTTGCGGGGTCAGGTCGGTGAGGGATCTCGCCCTGTCGGAGTCCGCGAGCGGATCGCCTTCGGGCGACGTCACATCCGCGCCCGTCGTCACACCGGGCTCGTCCGGCTCCTCCAGCTCGAGCTGCGCAAGCTCGCTCGTCGCCTGCTCGTCGTCCACCGGCGGAGCGATGTCGTCGAACGCGTCGCTCGTCTGCGGCGCGTCGCCGTCCTCGTAGAGGTCGGGATAGCGCTCGCGCCCGTCCAGCGAGGGTGCCTCCACGTGGGTCGCGCGCACGACGAGCCGCTCGTCAGGCTCCGGGGGCACGACACGGTCGGGCGCGCGCGTGGCAGCCGGTTCCGCGTCGGGCGCCTCGCCCGCGGGGCGAGGCGCGAGCGTGGCCGCGCGGCGTCCCGTCTCGACGACGCCGCGCCCGGCCGCGTCGAGCAGGCTCGCGACGGTCACGCCGCTGATCAGCAACAGCCCGGCGAGGAACAGGAAGACCGCGAGGATGTGCGCGCCGACGTCCGAGAAGAGACTCGACACGGCCCAGTACTGCGTGGCGCCGACGGCTCCCCCGTTCGCCTCGAGCGTCGCGCTGGCCCACAGGTCGCGCGCGCCGTCGCTGCCGAGCCCGAGCGTGCCTGCCGCGAGCGCCAGCGTGACGGCGGCGAACAGGCAGATCGCACCGGCGCGCAGCGGCCGCGCCGCCGGCACGAGCGTGCGGGCGACGACGAGCAGGCCGCCGGCCACGAGCACGATCGGGACCGCGTACGCGACCTCACCAAGCAGCAGGCGCAGCCCGTCGCGCGCGGCGCCGCCCGCCGAGCCGCCGGCCGCGCCGAGGTAGAGCACGAACGCGAGGAAGACGCCGAGCGCGGCGAGGCCCAGCCCGAGCAGGTCGAGCTGGTGCGGGCTCAGCTCAGGCAGGCGCGGACGCCACACGCGCGCGCCAGCGGAGCGTCGCGCACGTGGACGAGACGACGAGCGAGAACGGGAGCGCGCCGGCGCGGCTCTGGGGCGACGTCTGGTTCTGGTGGCCACGCTGGCCTGCTTCGACGCGCGTGGATGAGCCCCTGCCGGGCGGGCAGGCGTGCCCGTTTGCGCGGCCGAAGCAGTAAGGAGTGGCTAAAAAGCCGCCAAACCGACGCCATGGGCCTTTAGGATCGACAGCATGAGCGACATCTCGCGCCCGCCTCGCGTCCTCGTCGTGGAGGACGACGAGGAGATAGCCCAGGCGCTGCAGCGTTCGCTGCGCATGGAGGGCTACGAGGTGCGGGTCGCGAGCGACGGCGTCAGCGCGCTCGACGACGCCCACGCGTTCCTGCCGGATCTCGTCGTGCTCGACCTGGGCCTCCCTCGCCTCGACGGGATCGACGTCGCCAAGACGCTGCGCGAGAACGACGACGTCCCGATCCTCATGCTGACCGCCCGCGACGCGCTCGAAGCGCGCGTCGAGGGGCTCGACGCTGGCGCCGACGACTACCTCGTCAAGCCGTTCGAGCGCCAGGAGCTGCTCGCGCGCATGCGCGCGCTGCTGCGCCGCCGCCCGCCGCGCGGTGCCGCGCCGCTCGTCGTCGGCGACCTGCGCCTGAACACGGACACGCACGAGGTCGAACGTGGCGAGCGCTCGATCGAGTTGACGCAGCGGGAGTTCGAGCTGCTGGAGTACCTGATGCGCAACGAGCGCATAGTCGTCTCGCGCCAGCGCCTGCTCGACGAGGTGTGGGGCTACGACCCGTTCTCGACGACGAACACGATCGAGGTGTTCGTCTCGAACCTGCGAAGGAAGCTCGAGGCCGGTGGCGAGCCGCGACTCCTCCACACGATCCGCGGCGCGGGCTACGTCCTCCGCGCTTAGCGGCGCCGGCGCCGCCTACCGGCGGCTGCCGATCCGCTGGCGGCTCGCGGGCGGCTCGGCCGCGCTGACGTTCGTGATCCTGTGCGGCTTCGCGGTGATCGTCGGGCTGCTGACGACGCGGCAGATCCGCATTCAGTTCGACGACTCCGTTCGCGACACGGCGGACGTGCTCCAGCAGCATGCGATCCAGCGCAAGGACGTCAGCTTCGACCCCTCGACCGGCGTGCCGAGATGCGGCCGGCTGGCCGATCTCGCGGCCGGGGAAGCGGCCAAGCTGCGCGTCTACTACGAGCAGTCGGGCGATCTGCTGTGCGCGTTCGGCGGCGCCCACCCGCGCGAGCCGCAATTCAGCGTCGGCGCCGCCTTCCCGCAGGAGCAGTACGGCTACCGGCTGGAGGCGCGGCGGATCCCTGTCGACCCGGTCGGGACCGGCATCCTGCTCTACGCCCGCCCGCTGTCGGCGATCGACCGCACGGCCGCGAAGGTGCGCTTCTTCCTGCTGCTCGGCGTCGTCGGCGGGACCGGGCTCGCGCTGCTGGCCGGCGTGATGGTGGCGCGCCGCGCGATGGCGCCGATCGCCGAGCTGACGGCGAGCGCGCGCGAGATCGAGCGCACGCGCGACCCCGGCCGCCGCGTGCCGCAGCCGGAAGCCGACGACGAGGTCGGCACGCTCGCGACCACGCTCGAGGAGATGCTGGAAGCGCTCGACGCGGCGCGCGACGAGACCGAGGCGGCGCTCCAGCGCCAGCGCGAGTTCGTCGCCGACGCCTCGCACGAGCTGCGCACGCCGCTCACGAGCGTGCTCGCGAACCTGGAACTGCTCGCCGAGCACGTGCGCGACGAAGACGCGCGCGAAGCGGTCGCCTCCGCCCTGCGCTCCTCGCAGCGGATGCGCCGCCTCGTCGCGGACCTGCTGCTGCTCGCGCGCGCCGACGCCGGGCGCAGCGTCCCCCACCGGCCCGTCGACCTCGCGCAGGTGCTCGTCGAGGTCGCGGCCGAGCTCGAGCCCGTCACGGGCGAGCACCACCTCACCGTCTCGGCACACGAGCCCGCGGTCGTCGATGGGGCGCGCGACGAGCTCCACCGCCTCGCACTCAACCTGATCGAGAACGCGCTGCGCCACACGCCCGCCGGGACGCACGTCCACGCCGCGCTGGTTCGCGTCGGCGACGAGGTCGTGCTGACCGTCGAGGATGACGGGCCGGGGATCCCCGACGAGCTGCGCGCTCGTCTCTTCGAGCGCTTCGTGCGCGGCCGCGGCGACAGCGGCGGCGGCTCGGGGCTCGGCCTCTCGATCGTACGCGCGGTCGCGATCTCTCACGGCGGAGCCGTCGTCGTCGAGCGCCCTTCGGGCCGTGGCGCGCGCTTCGTCGTGCGGCTTCCCCGCGCGGCGTCGACCGCACCGGCGCTGTCGGAGCCGGTCTCGCGCGCCTGAGCGCCCCCACGCGTCATCCGCACCCGGCAAGGCGGCGGATCAGCTCGCGGTCAGGACGCGATCACGACTGATCCGGCGAGCCGTCGCGCGCGCATCCACAGGCGATCCCACCGACGAAGGAGCGCCCGTGCACCAGCCGTTGACCGACCTCATCTCGATCGAGACGCTCGACCGCGACGGCGCGCTGCGTGAGAGCGCGGACGCCGTCGCCGGCGACACGCGCGCCGACCTGTTCCGCAAGGCCGGGATCGCCGGCGGATCGCTGCTCGCGAGCAGCGTCCTGTTCGGGGGGCTGCCGGCGCTCGCCGGGGCGGCGAAGCCGTCGAAGAGACAGGACGTCGCGATCCTCAACTACGCGCTGACGCTCGAGTACCTGGAGGCGGCGTTCTACAAGGAGGCCGTGCAGCAGGGCAGATTCTCCGGCCTGATCGGGGCCTTCGCCGGCATCGTCTACGACCACGAGGCGGCCCACGTCGCCTACCTCAAGAGAGCGCTCGGCCGCGCCGCGGTCGCCTCGCCCAGATTCGACTTCGCCGACACGACGACCGACGAGGCAAAGTTCAAGGCGACCGCCTTCGCGCTCGAGAACACGGGCGTCAAGGCCTACGCCGGCCAGGCGACGAACATCAAGCAGCCGGCCGTCGTCAGAGCGGCCGTCTCGATCCTCACGATCGAGGCGCGGCACGCGGCCGCGATCGCCGCGCTGCTCGGTCACGTCCCGGGAAGCGACGGGATCACGCCCGACGGCGCGTTCGACAAGGCGCTGTCGAGAGCCAAGATCCTGAGAGCCGTCGGGGACACCGGCTTCATCGTCAGATGACAGCCCCAGGCACCTCCAACGCGTAGGCCGGAGGCGGATGGCATCGGATCGCGGATGCCGGGCGTGCGGCGATGCGGTGAGCGGGCTGGTTGCCCGTGAACGGCATCGCCGCGCGATCCGGCGCCGCGAGGCGGTGCCAGGCGCCCCGGGCTACACCTCGACGACTACTGGGAGCACCATCGGGCGGCGCTTGAGCTTGTCGTAGACGAACGCGGCGAGGTCGTCGTGCAGCTCCTGCTGGACGAGGTCGACCTCGCGGATGCCGTCGCCTGCCGCGCGCGCGAGCGAGTCCTCGACGGCGGTGCGAATCTCCTCGATCAGCTCGTCCGCCTGCTCCAGGAACGGGACGCCCCGGAAGATCACCTCCGGCGGCGCGACGGACGTGCCGTCCTGCTCGGAGATCGTCGCGACGACGATGAAGATCCCGTCCGCCGACAGCATGCGGCGGTCGCGCAGCGCGACGTCGGCCGGGTCCCCGATGTCGACGCCGTCGACGAAGATCATGCCCGACTGCTCTCTCTCCACGAAGCGCGCGCCACGTCTGTCGATCTCCAGCGGCAGCCCGTTCTCGCCCTGGAAGATCGCGGCGGGGTCGATGCCGACGGCCTCGGCCAACTGGCCGTGCAGGTGGATCCGCTTGAAGTCGCCGTGGATCGGCAGCACGTAGCGCGGCTTCGTGAGGTTGAGCATCAGCTTCATCTCCTCGCGGTACCCGTGGCCGGAGGCGTGGATCGGCGCGTCGCTGGTCGTGATCACGTCGCAGCCGATGTGGTACAGCCGGTCGATCGTGTCGTTGACGGCACGCTCGTTGCCCGGGATCG
The DNA here is from genome assembly GCA_035318525.1 of Conexibacter sp. Lineage (GTDB taxonomy): Bacteria > Actinomycetota > Thermoleophilia > Solirubrobacterales > Solirubrobacteraceae > Conexibacter. The sequence continues at coordinate 1,595 of DATHEP010000071.1, read as the reverse complement.
GCGTCGCCGAGAAGACGACCGTGTCGCCGTTGTGGAGCTTGATGTGGCGGTGGTCGTTGTGTGCCATCCGCCGCAGCGCCGACAGCGGCTCGCCCTGCGAGCCGGTCGAGATGATGACGAGCTTGTGGTCAGGGAAGTCGTCGATCTCGCGAGGCTGGACCAACATCCCCTCGGGGACGTCGATGTGTCCCAGCGAGCGGCCTATGTTGACGTTCTTGCGCATCGAGCGCCCCACGAGGGCCACCTTGCGGCCGAGCGCTCCGGCGGCGTGGACGACCTGCTGGACGCGGTGGATGTTCGACGCGAAGCTCGTCACGACGATGCGTCCCTCGCAGCGCGCGAACGTCTCCTCCAGGTGCGGTCCGACGCCCGCCTCGGAGGGGGAGTAGCCGGGCCGGTCGGCGTTCGTCGAGTCGCCGCACAGCAGCAGCAGGCCGTCGCGACCGAGCTCCGCGAGCCGCGACATGTCGGCCGGCCGGCCGTCGACGGGCGTCTGGTCGAACTTGTAGTCGCCCGTGATCAGCACGGTGCCGAGGTCGGTCGTGAGGGCGACGGCGTTCGAGTCCGGGATCGAGTGCGTCATGTGGACCAGTTCGATGTCGAACGGCCCCGCCTCGATCGTCTCACCGTCGGCGACGTCCTCCAGGTCGATGTTCTTCATGCGGTGCTCGTCGAGCTTCGAGCGTGCCATCGCCATCGGCAGCGGCCCGCCGTAGATCGGCGGCGGATCGCTCTTCAGGCCCAGCTCGCGCAGCACCCACGGCAGCGCCCCGAGGTGGTCCTCGTGACCGTGCGTGATCACGATCGCCTCGATGTCGTCCGCGCGTTCTCGCAGATAGGTGAAGTCGGGCAGCACGAGGTCGATCCCGAGCATGTCGGCGGTCGGGAAGCGCAGGCCCGTGTCCACGACGACGATGCGGTCGTCGTACTCGACGACCGTCATGTTCTTGCCGATCTCGCCCAGGCCGCCGAGCGGCAGGACGCGGAGGGTTCCGTTCGCCACGCTAGGAGACCGTCGCCAGCAATCCGTGCTGCTCGAGCGCGGTGCGGATCGTCGCCAACTCGTCCTCGTCCGCCTCGACCATCGGGAGGCGCAGGCCGCCCACGTCGTGGCCGAGCAGGTTGAGCGCTGCCTTGATGCCGATCGGGTTCGGCGCGACCGCGAGCGCCTCGAACAGGTCGCTCAGACCATCGTGGATCGCGCGCCGCTGCTCCGGCTCGTCGACCATCCGCCGGAACGCGTCGCCGACGACGTGGCTCGCGACCAGCACGCCGCCGGTGCCGCCCATCTCCAGCACGTCGCAGAAGGTCTCGTTGTCGCCGGCGTACAGGTCGAGCCCGTCGATCGGCACGAGGCTGTCCGGGTTCGACTGCTTGACGGCGACCACCTCGTCGATCTCCTGCGCCATCTCGGCGAGGAGGTCGTTCGACATGTCACGGCCGGTGCGCAAGGGGATGTTGTAGAGCATGATCGGCTTGTCGGTCGCGCTCGCGCACTCGGCGAAGTGGCGCTTGATGCCGCGCTCGTTCGGACGGTTGTAGTAAGGCGTCACGTGCAGCAGCCCGTCGGCCCCCAGCTCGGTCGCGCGCTCCGT
>DATHEP010000070.1:0-3132 GCA_035318525.1 Conexibacter sp. | reverse complement strand
CCTCGAACACGAGCCGCACGTCGTCGCGCTCCAGTACCGCCTCGACGCCGCGCGCGCTCGTCTCGACGCCCAGCTCGCGCGCGCGGGCGAGCCCGGGCGAGTCCTCGTAGATGCCCGTCATCAGCACGACCTCGATCGCCGCGCTGCGCCGCAGCTTCACGAGCAGGTCGGTGCCGATGTTGCCGGGGCCGATCACCGCGGCCTTGACCGTCTCCGCTGCCATGCGTCCTTTCCCCCTTGGACGAGACCGGGCGAGCGTATCAGCGCTCGGCGAGCGCGGCGCGAACCGCCGCGTCGAAGCCGAGCGGCGCGTCGTTGATCCCCGCCGGCGGGGGCGTGCGCACGACCATCTCCTCGCGCAGGCCGTCCACGAGCGGTCGCACGAGACCGGCCTCGACCGGCGTCACGAGCATCACCCAGTAGGAGGACAGCCGCGGCGTCAGCACCGGCACGCGCACGATCAGCGGCGGGCGCCGGCCCATCGTGCGCGCCGTGCGCACCATCATCTCGCGGTAGGAGAGCGCGTCCGGCCCGCCGAGCTCGACGTCGCCCGTGATGTCGTCGCGAACGCTCAGCGCGCGCAGCGCCGCGACGACGTCGTCGACCGCGATCGGCTGCGTGCGCGTGTCGATCCATCGCGGGCAGACCATCGCCGGCAGCCGCCGCACGAGCGCGCGCAGCATCTCGAACGACGCGCCGCCGGCGCCGATCACCATCGCCGCGCGCACGTGCACGAACTGGGGCACGTGTCGCGCGAGCACCTCCGCCACCTGCTCGCGGCTGCGCAGATGCGCCGAAGAGGCGTCGGCGTCGCCGCCGGAGAGGCCGCCGAGGTAGATCACGCGCCGCACGCCCGCCGCCGCGGCGGCGCGGCCGAACGTGTCCGCGGCGCGCTCGTCGCGTGCGGCGAAGTCCTCGCCGGAGCCGCCGCCCATCGAGTGGATCAGGTAGTAGGCGACGTCGACGCCGCCCAGCGCTTCGGCCAGCCCGGCGCCGCTCAGGGCGTCGCCCTGCACGGCATGCGGGCGCAACGCCGACGGCAGTCTCGCGGGATCCCGCACGAGGCAGCGCAGGTCGTCGGGCGCGGCGGCGTCGCGCGCGAGCAGCGGGGCGAGGCGACCGCCGACGTAGCCGGTGGCGCCCGTGAGCAGGACGGAGGTCATGACGGGTATACGGTCCGAGCAGTACCCGTGGTTGCTCCCCCGGGTAAACTAGTTGTACAAGCAACTACTTGGAGGCGGCGGTGCAGCTCGACGGCATCCACCACATCACGTGCATCACCGGCGACGCGCCGCGCAACGTCGACTTCTACGTCCGCGTGCTCGGCCTGCGGCTGGCGAAGAAGACGGTCAACCAGGACGACCCGAGCGTCTACCACCTCTTCTACGCCGACGACAGAGGCAGCCCCGGCGCCGACCTCACGTTCTTCGAGTACCCCGGCGCGCGGCCCGGCCGCGCCGGCGCGGGGATGATCCACCGCATCGCGTTCCGCGTCGGCGGCGACGCGTCGCTCGACTTCTGGGAACGGCGGCTCGCCGCCGAGGGCGTCGTCGAGGTCGTGCGCGAGGACGGCGCGCTGCGCTTCGCCGACCCCGAGCGGCTCGGCTTCGAGCTGCTCGTCGACGACTCCGGCGACGACCCGCTGACCGCCGACGCCCCGGACGTCCCCGCCGAGCACGCGCTGCGCGGTTTCGCCGGCGTGCGCGCGTACAGCGCCGACCCGTCCGCGAGCGCGTCCCTTCTGCGCGACGCGCTCGGCTTCGAGAGCGACGACGACCTCCGCTGGGTCTCGCGCGGCCCCCGCCGCGGCGGCTTCTACGCCTACGACGAGGCGCCTGAGGAGCGCGGCATCGGCGGCGCGGGGACCGTGCATCACATCGCGTGGACAGCAGAAGACGAGGACATCGAGGCGTGGGACCAGCGCTACGCCGCGGTCGGCCGCCACACGTCCGGCCTCGTCGACCGCTTCTACTTCAGATCCGTCTACTCGCGCGAGCCGAGCGGCGTGCTGTTCGAGATCGCCACGCGCGGCCCCGGCTTCGCGACCGACGAGGCGCCCGAGGAGATCGGCAGAGGGCTCGCGCTGCCGCCGAAGCTCGAGCACCTGCGCGAGCAGATCGAGGCGTCGCTCACGCCGCTGCCCGACCCGCGGGCGGCCACCCGCCCGGCATAGTCCGTACCCTTCGGGACCGCTCCGCGGGCGCGCCGGCCGCAACGATCGCGCGCCCCGCGGGTTGCCACTGCGAACCCCACGCCCCCGCGGAGGCCCGATGGACCCGAGACAGATCGATCGCCGAGAGCTGCTGCGCCGCGCCGGCCTGGGCGCCGCCGGCCTCGGCGTGGTCGGCGCCGCCGGCTGCGGCGCCGAGTCGAGCGCCGAGACGACCGCCGCCGCCACGACGAGTGCCGCGAAGCCGCCGCGCACCGCCGCCGGCATCGCCGCCGCGCGCATGCCGCAGGTGAAGAAGGGCGAGGCGCCCAACCTGCTGCTGGTGATCATCGACTCCGTGCGCGCGGACCACCTCGGCTCCTACGGTCGCCGCAGCGCGCACACGCCGAACCTCGACGCGCTCGCGAAGGACTCGCTGCGCTTCACGAGCGCCTACCCGGAGGCGTTCCCGACCGGCCCCGCTCGCGCGACGATCTTCGGCGGCAGACGGCTGTTCCCGTTCGCGAACTGGACGGCGCCGCCGCCGGACATGCCGAAGACGCCCGGCTGGCAGGCGATCCCGGCGCAGAACTTGGTCACCCAGCTGCGCGCGGCCGGCTGGTTCACGGCGTACACGACCGACACGACGTGGGCGATGGTCGGCTCGCAGAAGCCGTTCCACCAGGCGCTCCACCGATACGTCCCGATCCCGGGCCAGACCGGCACGATCGTGAGACCGGCGAGCCTGATCGACGACGCGGAGCTCGCACGCCACGTGCCGCCGAAGATCCTCACCTCCAGCTCCGGACAGAAGATGCGCCAGTACCTCGCCAACCAGCTCGGCCGCGAGTCGGAGGAGGACTTCCTGCCGGCGAGAGTCTTCATGAGCGGCGTGAGACTCCTGGAGGAGTGCAACAGACAGGGCAAGCCGTGGGCGCTGACGGTCGACTGCTTCGACCCGCACGAGCCATGGGACCCGCCGG
>DATHEP010000069.1:0-2136 GCA_035318525.1 Conexibacter sp. | reverse complement strand
TAGGGCGATTCGGCAGTGGTGTTCCAGACCTACCCCTAAAGGCGGGACTACGAAACGGACTCGAGCTCGTACGCCTCCGCGAGCTCGGGATCCTTGCGCGCGAGCATTTCCGCCAGGTCCACCATCACCTTGCACTGCTTCCAGGTGGCGTCGTCCTGCATCTTGCCGTCGATCATGTGGACGCCGCGGCCGTCGGGGATCGCCTCGATGACCTTTTTTGCGAACAGCACCTCGTCGGGGTCGGGGCTGAAGACGCGCTTGGCGATGTCGATCTGGACGGGGTGCAGCGACCACGCGCCGACGCAGCCCATCAGGAAGGCCGCGCGGAACTGCGCCTCGCAGCCGGCGTCGTCGCCGATGTCGCCGAACGGGCCGTAGAAGGGGAGGATCCCGGTCGCCGTGCAGGCGTCGACCATGCGCGCGATCGAGTAGTGCCACAGGTCCTGCTGGGCACTCGGGCGCGGCGCCTCCGGGTTGTCCGGGTTCGGGTCCTCGATTACGCGGTAGCCGGGGTGGCCGCCGCCGACGCGCGTGGTCTTCATCCGGCGCGAAGCCGCGAGGTCGGCGGGGCCGAACGACATTCCCTGCATGCGCGGGGAAGCGGCGGCGATCTCCTCGAGGTTCGCGACGCCGAGCGCCGTCTCGAGGATCGCGTGCACGAGGATCGGTCTCTTGACGCCGAATCTGCCCTCGAGCTGGGCGAGCAGGCGGTCGACGTAGTGGATGTCCCAGGCGCCCTCGACCTTCGGGACCATGATCACGTCGAGCTTGTCGCCGATCTCGCCGACGAGCCGCAGCAGGTCGTCGAGCACCCACGGCGAGTCGAGGCTGTTGACGCGGGTCCACAGCTGCGTGTCGCCGAAGTCGACGCTCTGACCGACGCGCACGAGCCCCTCGCGCGCGGCCTCCTTGCGGTCGACGGGGACCGCGTCCTCCAGGTTGCCCAGCAGGATGTCGGCCTGCTTGGCCATGTCGGGCACCTTCGCCGCCATCTTCTCGTTCGAGGCGTCGAAGAAGTGGATCATCCGCGAGGGCCGGAACGGGATGTCCAGCAGCGGGTCGGGCGCCCCCACGGCGAGGGGCTTTGCGAAGTCTCGTGGGTTGCGCACTCGGGTCTCTCGGTTCGGTGGCGGTTTAGGTGGACGGTCGCGCAAATCGTATTGGGGGACGCGCGACGACGGCGCAAGGTCGCCGCGAAGGCGGCACACTTCGCGTCTTTCCCGTGCGATTTCCGCTTTCCGCGATACAGAACGGCAGGTCCACATGAGCGACACGACCACCGGCGTCGAGACCGACCAGGCGGCCCGCGAGGCGTCCGGCGCGCACGCGTACGGCCGCTACCTCGAGGAGTTCGAGGTCGGCGCGACCTACAAGCACTGGCCCGCGAAGACGGTCACCGAGTCCGACGACCACCTCTTCTGCCTCATCACGATGAACCACCACCCGCTGCACCTGAACGACGTCTACGCGTCGAGATCGCAGCAGGGGAGAAACGTCGTCGTCGGCCCGCTCGTCTACTCGCTGGCGCTGGGGATGTCCGTCTCCGACGTGTCTGGCAAGGCGATCGCGAACCTCGCGACGGAGGAGCTGTCGCATCCGAACCCCGTGTTCCACGGCGACACGCTGTTCTGCGAGACCGAGGTGCTCGACGTCAAGCCGTCGAGAACGAAGCTCGACCGCGGCGTCGTGAAGGTCCACACGCGGGTCCTGAACCAGGACGGCGTCCTCGTTGCGGAGTTCAAGCGCCTCGTGCTGGTGCCGAGGAAGGTTCACGGGGTGTGACGTCGCGCGAAGGCCGCCGGTCCCGGCGGCCGGAGCCGCGAAACACCTTCTCCGCGGCGGAAGGCGCGCGGATCCGCCATTTCGGAAGCGAGTTTCCGCCCAGGATGGAACAATCCCGCGGATGTCCCGCGACCGCCACGAGGGAGATCACGTGAGCATCACCGAATCCGACACCGACGCACCGACCAGCCACGCCAAGCTCCGCGCCTGGGTGGAAGAGATCGCAGCACTGACCCAGCCGGACCAGATCCACTGGTGCGACGGATCGGCCGAGGAGTACGACCGGCTCTGCCAGGCGCTCGTCGACGCCGGCACGTTCGAGCGCCTCTCGGACGCCAAGCGGCCCAACTCCTA
>DATHEP010000068.1:0-5716 GCA_035318525.1 Conexibacter sp. | reverse complement strand
CCTGCGCCGCGAGGCGGTTGGCCGCGAGCGTGCCGGTCGAGCCGATGCCGCCAAGCCCGAGCTCGCCGGCAGGCCCGCAGCCCTTGCCGGCGTACGTCTCGCCGACGGGGATCCCCAGCTCCTGCGCGAAGCGCGCAAGCTCCTCCTGCGCGGCGGAGTAGCGGACGCCGCCGCCGGCGACGATCAGCGGCCGCTCGGCGGCGCGGATCGCCGCGACCGCGGCGGCGAGCTCCTGCTCGGCCGGCGGGCGGCGCACGATCGACCACGTGCGGGGGGCGAAGAAGGCCTCGGGGAAGTCGAACGCCTCGCCCTGCACGTCCTGCGGCAGCGAGATCGTGACGGCGCCCGTCTCGGCCGGGTCGGTGAGGACGCGCATCGCCTCCGGCAGCGCCTTCAGCAGCTGCTCGGGGCGCGTGATGCGGTCGAAGAAGCGGCTGACGGGGCGGAAGCAGTCGTTGACCGTCAGGTCGCGCTCGCTCGGGTGCTCGATCTGCTGCAGCACCGGGTCCATGCGGCGGTGCATGAAGACGTCGGCCGCCAGCAGCAGCACCGGCAGGTGGTTCGCGGTCGCGGTCGCCGCGCCCGTGAGCATGTTCATCGCGCCCGGGCCGACCGAGCCGGCACATGCGAGCGTGGCGGTGCGGTTCGTCGCCTTCGCATAGCCGATCGCCGTGTGCACCATCGCCTGCTCGTTCTTGCCCTGGTAGAAGCGGAGGTCCTCGCCGACCTCCTCGAGCGCCTGCCCGAGGCCGACGACGTTGCCGTGCCCGAAGATCCCGAACAGCCCCGGGATCAGGCGGCGGCGCACGCCGTCGCGCTCGCTGAACTGGACCGACAGGTAGGCGACGAGCGCCTGCGCGGTCGTGAGGCGGCGGGTGCCCGCCGGCGCGGCGGTCGTGGCGTCGGTCGCGGCGGATGCGGTGGTGGCGGTCATGACGGCTCTCAGTTCTCCGGTGGCGGGTGGAAGACCACGGTCTTCAGCTCGGTCAGCTCCTCGACGGCCCAGCGCGGACCCTCCTTGCCGATCCCGCTGCGCTTCAAGCCGCCGTAGGGCATGCTGTCGGCGCGCCAGAGGGGCGACCAGTTGATCTGGATCACGCCGGCCTCGATCTCGCGCACGAAGCGCAGCGCGGCGTGGATGTCGCGCGTGAAGATGCCCGCGCCGAGCCCGTACTCGCTGCGGTTGGCGAGCGCGAGCGCCTCGTCGAGCGAGTCAACCGGGGTGACGCCGACCGCCGGGCCGAACAGCTCCTCGCAGAAGAGGCGGCTGTCGGGCGCGACGTCGGCGACGATCGTCGGCGCGTGCAGCGATCCGTCGCGCTCGCCGCCCTGCACGACGCGCCCGCCGGCCGCGGTCGCCTGGGCGACGATCGCCGCGACGCGCTCGGCCTCGCCGGCGTCGATCAGCGGGCCCATCGTCGCCTCGTCCGTCATCGGGTCGCCGGCGCTGATGCGGCCGACGCGCGCCGCGAGGACGTCGAGGAAGTCCTCGTAGACGGCCCGCTCGACGAGGATCCGCTGCGCAGAGATGCAGGCCTGGCCGGCGTTGCTGTAGCCGCCGATCGCGGTCGCGTCCGCCGCCTGCGCGAGGTCGGCGTCGGCGGCGACGATCAGCGGACAGTTCGCGCCCAGCTCCATCAGGTGGTGCTTGACGCCGGAGCCGGCGACGATCGCGGCGCCGGCCGGCTCGCTTCCGGTGAACGTGATCGCGCGCACGCGCGGGTCGGCGCACAGCGGCATGCCGACGCGCGAGCCGGACCCGGTGACGCACTGCATCGCACCCGGGTGCGCGCCCGCCTCGGCGAACAGCTGCGCGAGCCGCAGGCCGCTGAGCGGCGTCGTCGTCGCCGGCTTGAGGATCACCGCGTTGCCGGCGGCGAACGCCGGGCCGAGCTTGTGCGCGACGAGCAGCAGCGGGTAGTTGAAGGGGGTGATCGCGACGACGACGCCGACCGGCACGCGCAGGGTCAGGCCGAGCCGGCCGATGCCGTCGGCGCCCTGGTCGAGCGGCACGGTCTCGCCGCCGATCCGCCGCGCCTCGCCCGCGCACAGCCGCAGCAGGTCGGGCACGCGGCCGACCTCGCGGCGCGCCTCGCCGAGCGTCTTGCCCTGCTCGCGGACGATCGTGACGGCCAGCTCCTCGGCCTCGGCGGCGACCAGTTCGGCGACGCGCTCGAGGATCGCGGCGCGCTCGCCGGCGGAGCTGCGGGCCATCTGGCGAGCGCCCGCCTCGGCGGCGGCCAGCGCCCGCTCGAGCTCGGCCGGCGTCGCGTCGGGAACCGTCGCGACGAGCTCGTCGCGGAACGGGTCGTGGATCGCGATGCGTGCGCCCTCGCCGGGCACCGGCTCGCCTGCGATCAACATCTGAGCGTCCACCGGATCTCCTTCGTCACGGGCTGGGCAGGCGCCAGTCGCCCCACCCGTACCTCATTGAAGCGTTGCACACGCTTGGCGGTCAAGGTACCTTTTCAGTCTCGATGAGTTCGCCGAGTGTCGAGGACGCGACCGCCCATCACGTGCGCCGCACGCTGCGCGCGCTCGAGCTGCTGGCCGACGGGCCGCAGACGCAGGCCGACGTGGCGCGCGAGCTCGCCGTGCACCGCCGCACCGCGCGGCGACTGCTGGCGCGGCTCGTCGACGAGGGCTACGCCGAGGCCGCGCCGGGCGGCCGCCACGTCGCCTTCCGCGCGACCCCGCGCCTGGCCGTGATCGGGCGCCAGGTCGCGGACGGCCTCGACCTGCTGGAGATCGCGCAGCGGCACCTGGCGGGCTTCGCCCCGGCGCAGGCGGGAGCGCGCTACGTCGCGCTGCTCGAGGACGGCGCCGTCACGCTGGCGCACGTCGAGGCCCCGGCGGATGTCGACCCGCGGGTCGCCGCCGCGGTGCTGCCACGCAGCGGGCCGCTGCACGCGACCGCCGCCGGCAAGGTCTTCCTGAGCGCGGACACGGCGCTCGTCGGCGAAGTGCTCAACCAGCAGCTGCTCGCCTACACGGCGAGCACGCACGTCACGCGCGCCGACCTGCTGCTGGAGCTGGCGACCGCGCGCGAGTGCGGCTACGCGGTCGAGGACGGCGAGCACTACGCCGGCCTGCGGGCCGTCGCCAGCCCGATCGTCGACCACGTCGGCCGCGTCGTCGCCGCGCTGGGGGCCGTGCCTGCCCCCGGAGTGACGTTCGAGGAAGCTGGCGCGGTGGTGCGCGACGCGGCGCAAGCCTGCTCACGAGAGATCGGCGCTGCCGTCTAGCGAAAGACTAGATTGATACCTTGACGCATATAGGTGTCTAATGTTCGAATGGTCCGGTGGATCTCGCCGGGGACGAACGCGCAGACGCCAGCTCGTCAGAGCAGGCCCACGAGCGCGTGCTCGTCACGGCGCCCGGCTTCGACCTCGACGGCGAGCAGACGGGGGTGCGGTTGCGCGACGCGGGGCTCGATGTCGACCACGCCGGCCCCCGCGGCAACCGCCCGCCGGAGGAGGTCGCACGGCTCGCAGGCCCAGCCGTCGGCGCGATCGTCAGCTCCGATCCGTTCACCGAGGAAGTGTTTGAGGCGGCGCCGCAGCTGCGCGTGCTCGCGCGCCTCGGCGTCGGGATCGACAGCATCGACCTCGACGCTGCGACGCGCGCCGGCGTCGTCGTCACGACGACGCCCGGCCTGAACGACGAGACCTGCGCCGACCACGCGCTCGCGCTGCTGCTCGCGACGCTGCGGCGGGTCGTCGAGCACGACGCGAGCGTGCGTCGCGGCGAATGGGACCGCGGCGGCGCCCTGACGCCGTGGGACCTGCACGGCAAGCGTGTCGGCGTCGTCGGATACGGGCGCATCGGCCGCGGCGTCGTGCGCCGGCTGACCGGCTTCGGCACCGAGGTCCGGGTCTTCGACCCGGTCGCCGCGCTCGACCCGCGGCTCACCTGCGCGACGCTCGAGGAGCTGCTCGCGTGGGCCGACGTCGTGACGCTCCACCTTCCCCTCACGCCCGCCACGCAGGGCCTGATCGGCTCGGCGGCGCTGGCGGTCATGAAGCCGGAGGCGATCCTCGTCAACACCTCGCGCGGGGGCCTCGTCGAGGAGGCCGCGCTGATCGAGGCGCTGACGAGCGGGCGGCTGCGCGCCGCCGCGCTCGACGTGTTCGCCGACGAGCCGCCCAGCAACGCGGCGCTGCGGACGCTCCCGAACGTCGTGCTCTCGCCGCACATCGGCGGCCTCAGCCGCGAGGCGATCGACGCGATGGCGCGCCAGTGCGTCCAGCAGGTGCTCGATGTGCTCGGTGGCACGCAGCCCGACGGCGTCGTGAACCCGGACGTGCTCGCGCGCGTCCAGGCGCGTTGAGGCAGGTGACTCGCGCGATGCAGCGGAACGCGACCCGGGAGAAGCTCGAACGCGGCGAGGCGGTGTTCGGCTGCTTCCTGCGCTACCCCGACGCCGGGCTCGCGGAGCTGCTCGCTCTGCAGGGGCTCGACTTCGTCGTCTTCGACGGCGAGCACGGGACGCTGGCCCCGCGCGCCTGCGAGCAGCTCGCGCGCGCGGTCGAGCTGCACGGCGTCACGCCGAGCGTGCGCGTGGAGGAGAACCGCGCCGTCTCGATCCTGCGCTACCTCGACGCAGGTGCGCTGATCGTCCACGTGCCGGGCGTCGACTCGCGCGAGGACGCGGTCCGCGCGGTGCGCGCCGTCAAGTTCCGTCCGCAGGGCGATCGCGGCCTGTCCGCGTCCCGCGCGAGCGGGTTCGGCGCCAGAGACGGGTATCCCGCCTACATCGCTCATGCGAACCGCGAGACCCAGGTGATCGTGCACATCGAGAGCGCCGCCGGCGTGGAGGCGGTCGAGGAGATCGCGGCGGTCGACGGCGTCGACGTGCTGCTGTTCGGCGCACTCGACCTCTCGCACGACCTCGGGCGCCCCGGCGAGGTCGAGCACCCGGAGCTCGTCGCGTGCGCCGAGCGCGTCGCGGCGGCGGCCGCGGCGGCAGGCAAGGTGCTCGGCGCGGTCTCGGGCGACGCGCGCGGCGTGCGTCGCTGGCTCGACCGCGGTGCGCGCTACGTGCTGGTGACGGTCGAGTCGTTCGTGACCCCGGGCGTCGAGCGCTTCCTGACGGAGGCGCGCGCATGAGCGGGCAGACGAGAGGGGCCGGGATGCTGGAGGTCGGCAACGCCCCGCTCTCGTGGGGGGTGTTCGAGGGCGACGCGCCGACGAATCCGCCGTGGGAGAAGGTGCTCGACGAGATCGTCGAGGCCGGCTACCGGCGCCTGGAGCTGGGGCCAATCGGCTTCCTGCCGGAGGACCTCGACGTGCTGCGCAGCGCGCTGGAGCGTCGCGGCCTGTCGCTCACAGCCGGCTTCGTCTACGAGCACATGCACGACCCCTCGCAGCGCGAGCTCGTGCTGTGCAACACGCGCCGCGTGGGGCGGATCCTGTCCGCGCTCGGCGCCCGCTACGTCGTCGTGATGGACCGCATGACGCCGGAGCGCCAGGCGACCGCGGGCCGCAGCGAGGCGGCGGAGCGCCTGTCGCCCGCAGCGTGGGACGGCTTGATCACGACGTTCGTGACGGTCGCCCGGACGCTGACCGACGAGTTCGGCCTGCGTCCCGTGCTGCACCCGCACGCGGGCGGGCACGTCGAGTTCGCCGACGAGATCGAGCGCGCGCTCGCGCAGCTCCCGCACGAGACGATCGGCCTCTGCGTCGACACGGCGCACAGCGCGGTCGCGGGGTTGCA
>DATHEP010000067.1:0-13231 GCA_035318525.1 Conexibacter sp. | reverse complement strand
CTCGACGAGGTCGCGCTCGATGAGGCGGTCGAGCGTCGTGTGCACGGCGGCGAGGTCGGCGAACGGGTGCAGGCGGTCGCAGCGGCCCTTCAGCTCGCCCGGCGTCTGCGCGCCGCGCAGCATCAGCACGGCGAGCAGCGCCAGCTCGTCGGGCGCGAGGTGGAGCGCCTCGTCGAGCAGGTGGCGGTACTTCGCTGCGCGGGAGCCGTGCCCGCTCGTGAGCCGCGTCCAGCCGCGGCGGTACGTGTGCTGGAGCGCATCCCGGATGACCGACTCGTCGTAGTCGACGACCGGGTTGCGGTTCGTCGACTGGTTGCAGGCGAGCCGCAGCGCGTTGAGCGACAGCGGATAGGCGTCCGGCGTCGTGCGCTGCTTCTCGATCAGGCAGCCGAGCACGCGGATCTCGACGGCGTCCGGTTCCATGCGGCGAAAGGCTACGTCACCAGATCACGTCGACGCCGTACTGCGTGAGCACGGCATCCGCGGAGAGGATCGACAGACCCTCGGCCAGCGCCTGTGCGACGAGCAGGCGGTCGAACGGGTCGCGGTGGTGCCACGGCAGCGCGCCGACGGCCTCGGCGTGCAGCGGGGAGATCGGAAGAAGCTCGATTGCGCCGAGCGCTGCGAGCCGGCGCGAGAGGTCGGCGGGCGCTCGCAGTTTCCCCAGGGACCGCTTGATCGCGACCTCCCAGAAGGTGACGGCGCTCACCAAGAGCGTGCCCTTGGGTTCGTCGATCACTGCGCGGGCTGCGGACGACAGTCGCTTGCTGTTGGCGACAAGCCAGAGCGTGGCGTGCGTGTCGAGCAGCGTTCCCGCCCGCTCAGCGGGCACCGAACGCCTCGGCGATGTCGTCGGGCAGCTCGTCGAAGTCGTCGTAGATCTCGATCTCGCCGGCCATGCAGTCGTACAGGGCCTCGCGAGTGCTCAGCTGCCCCACGGGCGTGAGTCTCACCGCGGGCTTGCCGCGGCGGGTCACGACGATCTCCTCGCCGGCGAGCGCGCGCTCGACGAGTTGGGAGAGATGCGTCTTCGCCTCGTGCATTCCGACCTCGGGCATGACGTGCATGCTAGCTCCTATCTAGTCTGGTGTCTAGCTAGAAAGACAGACGTGGCATCGCGCACCTGTCGGCCATCGGCGGCCGGGCGCGATAGCGTTCCGAGCCCGATGGCCCGCCGTTTCGCCCCCCTCCTCGCGTTTCTCGCCGCGCTCGCCGTCGGCGGCTGCGAGTACGGCACGGCTGCTGACCTGAGCGCCGCGCAGGAGAGAGCCCGGGTCGCGTTCATCGAGGCGCATGACGACCTGAGTGACCGAGACCTCGCGCGGCTGTGCCCGGGCCTCTACCCGAGAGACTTCCTCACCGACCACGACGAGTGGCCGGCCGGCGAGCTGAGAGACGGCGAGTCGGACGCGAGATTCACCGCCGAGGATCGCGCCGCGGCCGAGGCCGCCAGCTGCGACGTACGGCCCGACTGATGGGCGAGGACGGCGTCGTCGCCGCAGCGGTGCTGGAGCGCTTCGCCGAGCTGCTCGTCGGCTTCGGCGCGAACGTGCAGCCCGGCCAGCTCGTCGCCGTCAGCTCGGAGATCGGCAAGGAGCCGCTCACGCGAGCGGTCGCGGCGGCCGCCTACCGGCGCGGCGCGACGTACGTCGACGTCGCCTACGCCGACCCCTACGTGCGCCGGTCGCGCATCGAGCACGGCAGCGACGCGGCGCTCGACACCGTCCCCTCGTGGATCGGCGAGCGGATCCTCGCGCTCGGCGACCAGCGCTGCGCACGCGTCGCACTCACGGGCCCGACCGCGCCGCGCCTGCTGGAGGACCTCGACCCGGCCCGCGTCGGTGCTGACAGAGCGCAGACGCTGCGCGAGGCCGGCAAGGTGCTCAACGACCGCACGACGAACTGGACGATCGGCCCCTGCCCGACGGACGGCTGGGCGCGGCAGGTCCACCCCGAGCTGCCGCCGCACGAGGCGCTCGCGAAGCTGTGGGAGCAGATCGTCCACGTCTGCCGGCTCGACGAGCCGGACCCCGTCGCCGCCTGGCGCGACCGCATGGCGACGCTCGGCGGCGTGACGGAGCGCCTTACGGCAGCACGCTTCGACGCGGTCCACTTCGAGGGAAAGGGGACCGACTTGACCGTCGGGCTGCTGCCGAGCTCGCAGTGGCTCAGCGCCTCGTTCGCGACGACGGACGGCATCCCCCACATCCCCAACCTCCCGTCGGAGGAGGTCTTCACGACCCCGGACCCGCGGCGGGTCGACGGCGTCGTGCGCGCGACGAAGCCGCTGACGCTCGCCGGCGCCACGATCGAGGGGCTCACGGTGCGGTTCGAGAACGGTCGCGCCGTCCAGATCGACGCCGACAGGGGGGCCGACGTGCTGCGCTCGATGGCCGCCCACGACGACGGCGCCGCGCGCCTCGGCGAGGTCGCGCTGGTCGACGGCAGCGGCCGCATCGGGCCGCTCGACACCGTCTTCTACGACACGCTGCTCGACGAGAACGCGGCCAGCCACGTCGCGCTCGGCCAGGCCTTCGCGTTCGCCGTCGGCGAGCAGGACGCCGAGCGCATCAACGAGAGCATGGTCCACATCGACTTCATGATCGGCGGCGGCGACGTGGACGTCACCGGCGTCGCTGCCGACGGCGCGCGCACTCCGGTGCTGCGCGGCGGCGTCTGGCAGCTCTGACAGCCTTTCGCCGATGCGACCGTTCGCGGTCGACCTCGTCCTCCTGCGCTCCACCGCGCCTGACCTGCCGCTCGTCGTCGGGCGGATCCTGGCGGCGCGCGTGGTCGAGCGGCACGGTCAGCACGGCGTCATCAACCTCGCCGGCGCCTACCTCACCGCAGAGCTGCCGGACGAGGTGCAAGCCGGCGACCGGCTGCGGCTCGTCGTGCAGCAGACGATGGGGGAGCGGGTCGTTCTGGCGCTCGCGCAGCACGTGCCCGGCCCGGGCCAGGTCCCGCCGGCGCTCGCGGAGCCGCCACCGGCACCGGACGATCGCGTCGTCGCGATCGCGCGCGACGGCGGCGAGGGCGACGAGGGACGGGCGCAGGTCGTGACCGTGCGCTACGAGGGCGCGGCGCTCGGCACGGTCGAGCTGCGCATCGCGCTCGACGATGCGCTCGTGCACGTGCGCGCCGCGCTCGCCGACGGACTGCCGCTCGAGCTCGCCGCGCAGCGCGCCGGTGCGCTGCGCGAGGCGCTCGCGGCCGCCGTGGCGCGGCCCGCCGAGGTCGACGTCGTCAAGCGTCCCGACCCGCTCGACGTCTATGGCTGAGCCGGGTGGGCGGGATCCCATCCGGCCGTCCCTGCCGGCAGACGTCCCGGCGCCGTTGCGCCCCGCGGTCGCGGCGGCGCTGGCGTGGCTGGAGCAGTTGGAGCGCGAGGCGGCAAGCGCCGTCAGGCCACCTCGCTGAACAGCAGCGCGTCGGCGTCGAGCTGCTCGCGCAGCTGCTTCTTGAGTTGGCCGTGGATCTGGCAGACACGGCTCTCGGACACGCCGAGGATGTCGCCGATCTCGCGCAGCGTGAGGTTCTTGACGTACAGCAGGACGGCCACCTGGCGCTCGCGCGCTGGCAGCTTCTCGAAGGCCGCGCGGAAGCGCAGCTTCGCCTGATCGCGCGCGGTGTGGTGCTCGGGGTCGGCGAAGCGGTCCTCGCTGACGAGCGTGTCGATCCGCTCGATCGCGGTCTCGTCGTCGCTCAGCACGAGCGTGTTGAGGGAGGTCACGTCGGAGGCGAGGATCTCGTCCTCGCGCTTGCGCAGCTCCTCCGGCGTGGTGCCGATCGCGTGCGCGAGCTCCTTGCGCGTGGGGCGGCGGCCGTGGACGCCGACGAACTGCTCGCGCGCCTGGTTGATGTCGCGCTCCCAGCGACGCAGCGAGCGCGGTGCCCAGTCCTGGCGGCGCAGCTCGTCGAGCACGGCGCCGTGGATGCGCGTCCACGAGAACTGCTCGAGCGTCGCGCCCTTCTCCGGGTCGTATCGCTCGATCGACTGGATCAGCGCCTCGAGGCCGCACGAGATGAAGTCCTCGACCTCGCAGCGCGCCGGGATCTCGCGCACCTTCTTGTAGACGATGTACTTGACCATCGGCGCGAACGTCAGGACGAGCCGGTCACGGACGCGGCGATCGCCCGAGTCGCGGTACTGCTGCCACAGCGTCAGCGCATCCTCGGCCGAGATCCGGCCCCCCGTGCGCTTGATGTCCAGCTGCATGCTCTCTGCCTTCCCTAGGTGGTCCCCTGGAATGGGTGCTTCTGGTGGGTGCGCGGCAGGTATCGGCGGCGGCCGAACGGCCCTGGATCGCCGCTATGGGGTAACGAACCCAGGACATACGTCCAGAAAAGGCGCCTAGACGACATAACGCCGCGTGGGCTCGATATCCCTTAGAGCCATTGGCGTTCCAAGTGCCGGTCTGTGGAAAAGCGGGGGCCTGCAGGGAGAAAGCCCCAGGGTTGCGGGGCGTCGGCATGCACGTTCGCTCAGGACCGGCGGGGCGCGGCCGATCACCCCGGATGTCCGCTCCCCGCTGGAGGTACTCCTTCCCATGGCGCTCCGCCTCACCGGCTCACCCACGACCGTCTCGCCCGCGACCCCGGTCGATCCCTCCGCGCAGGCCGCGGCCTGCCTCGACCGGCACGACCTCGACGGCTACGCGGCGCTGTTCGCCGATGTCGCCGGAATCGAGGACGTCCACGCGCGCTACCTCGCGCGCACGAGACTGGTCGAGGCCGCGCTGCGCGCCGGTCAGGCGGCCGATCGCGCTCGCGTCCCGGCGATCTACCTGGCCGCCGCGAGAGCGACGATCGCGCTGTTGGAGGAGGAGCCGCGCGAGCCGCTGCTGCTCAACTACGCGGGCGTCCTGCTGTACGAGCTGTGGAGCCTCGACGCGGCCGCCGCGCTGTTCGCCGCCGCGCGCCGGCTCGACCCTGAGCTGGCAAACGTCGAGCGCAACCTGGACGAGGTCTCGCGCCGCCGCAAGACGGGCGGCGCCCCGGCCTTCCCGCGCGCGACCCAGGTCGCGCTGAGCGAGCTGGCGAAGCGCGGCCGCCGCGCGGCCGACCGCGCGCAGCCGGCCGAGGGCCTGCGCCTCAGCCTCTGCATGATCGTCAAGGACGAGGAGGAGATGCTGCCGCGCTGCCTCGCCGCCGCAGCGCCCGCCGTCGACGAGATCGTGATCGTCGACACCGGCTCGACCGACCGCACGATCGAGATCGCCCGCGAGCTCGGCGCGACCGTGATCGAGCGCGAGTGGACCGGCTCCTTCTCCGACGCGCGCAACGTCTCGTTCGACGCCGCCACCGGCGACTGGCTGATGTTCCTCGACGCCGACGAGGTGCTGGTGGAGGAGGACGTCGAGCGGCTGCGCGCGCTGCGCGGGCAGACCTGGCGCGAGGCCTTCTACCTGACCGAGATCAGCTACACGGGCGAGCTCGGCGACGGGACCGCCGCCACGCACACGGCGCTGCGCGTGTTCCGCGCACGCCCCGAGTACCGCTTCAGCGGCACGCTGCACGAGCAGATCGCCGAGACGCTGCCGCTGCACGTGCCGGAGCGGATCCGCGCGACCGACATCCGCATCGAGCACTTCGGCTACCTCGGCGCCGTGCGCGACGCGAAGGAGAAGTCGCGCCGCAACATCGAGCTGCTGCTCAAGCAGCGCGACGAAGGCGCCGCTGCTACGCCGTTCCTGCACTTCAACCTCGGCTCTGAGTACAGCGCCGTCGGCGATGCGCAGGCCGCGCTCGCGGAGTTCGAGCGCGCGTGGGAGCTGATCGAGCACGACCCCGAGAGACGCACCTGGGGCTTCATGCCGGCGCTCGCCGCGCGGCTCGTGCGCGCGCTGCGCATCTGCGGCCGCCATGAGGAGTGCGTCGCCCGCGCCGACGCCGCGCTCGCCCGCTACCCCGGCTTCACCGACCTCGTGTTCGAGCAGGCCTCCGCGGCGCTCGCGCTCGGCGACGCCGAGACGGCGCTGCGCCTCTACGAGCGCTGCCTCGAGATGGGCGACGCGCCGAGCCGCTACACGGCGACCGTCGGCATGGGCACGTTCCTGCCGACGATCGCGATCGCGGAGATCCGTCACGCGCGCGGAGAGACCGGCGAGGCGGTTGCGCTGCTCGACGCCTGCCTCGGCGAGCACCCCGGCTTCTTCGGCCTCGTGCTGCCGTTCGCGGCGGCGCTGCTGGCCGACGGCGTCGCGCCGGAGGGTGTCGTCGCGCGCGTTGAGGCGCAGGTCGCGCAGCTGACGCCGACCGTCCGCTTCATGCTTGGCACCGCGCTCTACGAGGCGGGCGAGACGGAGGCAGCCGAGGCGCAGTACCGGCTGCTGCTGGAGGCGCAGCCGGCGAGCGGCGCTGCGCGCGTCGCGCTGGCGGAGTCGCTGCTGTCACAGTCGCGCTACGACGAGGCGGCGCAGGAGGCGCGCGCGCTGGCCGACGACGACCCGCACGCGCCGGCCGCTCGCCGCGGCGAGCTGTTCGCGCTGCTCGTGGCCGGAGAGGCCGTCGCCGACGCGCGCGCGGTGCTCGCCCGTGCCGCCGAGACCGGCATGGCGAGCGGCGAGCTTGCGCTGTTCGCGGCTTGGTGCGATCTCGTGGAGGAGACGGAGGTCTCGCCCTCCGGCGACCGCGAGCGGCCGCAGTCGGAGGTTTCGCCCTCCGGCGACCGCGAGCGGCCGCCTTCGGGCGACGTCACTCTTCCGCTCGACGCCGTCCCGCCGCTCGCGACCGTCCTGGAGGCGCTGCTGCGCGTCCAGGAGGTCGACGCCTTCGCCACCCTCGTCGAGCTGCTCGACCGCTGCCCGGTCGACGCCCGCGAGCGCCGCGAGCTGCTGGCGCGGATGTACCTGCGGCGCGGCTTCGTCGCCTCCGCCGCGGAGGAGTGGCTGGGCGTCTGCCAGGCGGACCCGCGCGACGTGCGCGGCCTCGTCGGGCTGGCGCAGGTCGCGGCGGCGCAGGGGATGACCGACGACGCGATCGAGTTCGCGCGCGAGGCCCGCGCGCTCGAGCCGGGGGACGCACGTGCGAGACGACTGCTCGCGCGGCTCGAGCCGCTGGCGGCGTAAGCCCGCCGGCCGGCATCGCCGCCCAACGCTCAAGTTCCGTCGCCGTCGGCCGATGTTGCCGGGTGAACCCATCGATCGCGGTACGCGGGACGATCCCGCGGGCCGCCATCACGAGGAGCTCGACATGAGCCTCGACATCGCTTCGATCGGATCCCCCAGCTTCAGCGCGACGCCCGACCGCGGGCCGCGCGCGTCCCGCAGTGCCGGAGCCGCCGGCGGCTCGGATGCCGCTGCGCTGTCGTCTGGCGAGATCCCCGCGAGCCCGCCGGCCGAGGTGCTGGAGGCGATGGACGCGGCCGCGCGCGTCGCGCGCGAGCTGCACGAGCAGGGCCGCGAGCTGCGCTTCACCACCGGCGAGGACGGGCTGCGAATCGAGCTGCGCGACCTCGACGGCAACGTGCTGCGCACGATCCCTCCGAGCGAGCTGCTCGACCTGGCGACCGGCTCGAAGCTGGACTGATGGCCACGCCGCTGCTCAACATCGGCGGCCTCGCGTCCGGCCTCGACACGAACGCGATCGTCGAGCAGCTGATGTCGATCGAGCGCGCGCCGCGCGCGAAGCTCGACGTGAAGGCGTCGCTCGTGACCGCGCGCCAGAACCTGCTGCAGGACTTCCAGTCGCGCTTGAGAGCGGTCGAGACGGCCGCGCGCGACCTGCGCCCCGCGACGCTGTGGACGCAGTCGCAGTCGGTCGTCTCCGGTGACCCGGCGCGCGTCGGCGCGGTCATCGGGACCGGCGCCGGCGTCGGTGGCTATCAGGTCGAGGTCTCGCAGCTCGCGAACGCGGCGCAGCGCACCTACTCCTTCGCCTCGCCCGCGAGCGCGGGCACAATCACGATCGACGGCCACGACACGGCCGTCGAGGCCGGGGCGACGATCGACGACGTCGTGAGCGCGATCAACTCCGACGCCGACGCGACCGTCTACGCGGCCGCGACCGACGGTGGCACGATCGTGCTGTCGGCGCGCAGAACGGGTGACACCGGCACCGGGTTCATCGCCGTCACCGACGGCACGGGCGCGCTGACCGAGCAGGCCGCGAGAGCGAAGCAGGGCCGCGACGCGCTCTTCACGGTCGACGGCGTCGCCGGCTCCTCGTCCACGAACACCGTGACGAACGCGATCGCCGGCGTGAGACTGACGCTCAGCGGCGTCACGACCGTGAGCGGCCCCGTGACGGTGACCGTGGGCGCGCCCGGCGCCGATCAGGCGACGATCGAGGGCAAGCTGAGAGCGTTCGTCGAGGTCTACAACTCGACCGTCGACGCGATCCGCGCCAAGCTGACCGAGAAGACGGTCCCGAACCCGGCCAACGCGGTCGAGCGCCAGAAGGGCCTGCTGCACGGCGACACGATGCTGAGCGGCCTGCTCTCGGGACTGCGCCAGGCGGTCTACGAGCCGCTCAGAGGCCTGCCGGCCGGGATGGACTCGCTGGCGGACCTCGGCATCTCGACCGGCTCCGCCTCCGCGACCGTCTCGCAGGACGCGCTCGCCGGCAGGCTGTCGCTCGACACCGCGAAGCTCGCAAGAGCGCTCGCGTCGGATCCAGACGGCGTCGAGACGCTGCTCGCCGGCACCGACGGCGTCGGTGGCTGGGCGCGCGCGTTCGAGGACCTCGTCCACGACGTCAGCACGACCGGCGGCACGCTCTCGAATCGGATCGACGGCGCCGGCTCCGAGCTGAAGCGCCTGCAGACCTCGATGGCCTCGATGGACCAGCGGCTCGAGATCCGCGAGCAGACGCTGCGCGCGCAGTTCACCGCGATGGAGGCCACGCTCGCGCGCAGCCAGTCGCAGGGCCAGTGGCTCGCGGGCCAGTTGGCGGCGCTGCAGCCGGCCGGCTGAGCGAGGTCAGCGCAGCTCGATGCCGCGCTGCTCGAGCCAGGTCGTAAAGCTCGAGACGAAGCCCGGCAAGTGCCGGAGCAGCAGCTTGACGTGACGATGGATCTCCGCGGCCTGAACCTCGGATGACGCGTGCTGAAGGCTGTTGCGGGTTCCGTAGATCTTCGTGAACGACTCCGCCTGCTCGAGCGAGATGCCGCCGTCTCGCCGGAGCGCGTCGATGATCCCGGAGGCGCCGCGCTGGCCGTCGACTGGCTTGACCTGCGCCAGCTCCGCACCGATCTTGACGGCCTCGATGGTGTTGTTCACGAGCGCGAGGTAGCTGCCGGTGACGAGCAGCACGCGGTGCACGTCGGCGACGTCGACGGACTCGAATGCAGTGGTCCATTCCGCGCGGTCGAAGTCCTCACCAAATGCTCGCATCGCGGCGATCAGCGACCGGTGCTGAACCGGCAGCCGTTCGAGCTTCGCCGCGATCCGGTCGGTCGCGTCCGTTCTCGCAGCGCCGGCCGGCATCGTCACACAGCCTCGTCGAGCAGTTGCCGGATGGCGTCGCGCGCGCGTCGGAGTCGCTCGGCATGCGCCCGATGCGCCCGCCGCTCGATCTCCGCACGACGAGCCCGGATGCCAGGCCACTCGCCGTCGCGGTCGACGAGGACGCGTCCCTCGTCGACGACCTGCAGCAGCAGCAGCGGCGCTCTCTCGTCGACCAGGTCCAGGCGCGCGACGTCGACATGTCGGCCGAGCGCACGTTCGAGATGCACGGCGAGGCTGACCCTGGCGAGCGAGTGACGGTTCGCGAAGGACACGAGCACGTCGGCGTCGGAGTCCTCACGGTCGTCGCCGCGCGCCATGGAGCCGTAGAGCACCGCGAGACGCACGTTCGGCTCGGTGCGCAATGCACGGCGCAGCGCGGACAGCAGCTCCCAGTGCCGCTCAAGGTAGGCGAGCTCCTCGTCGTCGACCCGTCGCCGGCGGGGACTCTCCTCGTGGCAGCGGACGCTGCCAGCGGCTACCGCGCGGCGCAGCGTGCGCTCGTCGGCGCCGATCGCTCGGGCGGCTTGCGTCAGGGCGACCATGTCGCTGACTATAGCCCTTCGTGTGACCGATAACGCGGTGGGCCATAGGCTCAACATCCCGCCCGCCGGACCGATCACCCGGGTAGCGTCGCCCGCAGATCGCCGCTCGCGGTGATCGGGGGGCGAAACCCCACGTCCCCGATCCGGGAAGGGCCATGAGCAGCATGAACTTCGCGGCCTCGCCGCAGGCGTATCGAGAGAGCGCGGTGCTGACGGCGCCGCCCGAGCGACTCGTCGTGATGCTGTACGACGGCGCGCGCCGCTTCCTCTTCCAGGCCGCGACCGCGATGCGCGACGGCGACGTGCCGACCGCGCACGAGCGGCTGCGACGCGCCGAGAAGATCGTCGAGCACCTGCTCGCGACACTCGACATGAGCCAGGGCGAGATCTCCGAGCGGCTGGAGGCGATCTACGTCTTCTGCCTCGGGGAGCTGTCGGAGGGCCGCATGAAGCAGGACGCCGACCGGCTCGACGCGGTCAGCGGACTGCTCGGCGAGCTGCGCGAGGCGTGGGCGACGTTGGCTGAGACAGGCGCCGCGGCCGAGCCGCAGGCGGTCGCCGCGCCGGCGTGAGCGAAGACGGCGTGACCGACACCGCCCCCTACGAGCGGCTGGCGGAGCTGGCGGAGCGCGAGCTCGCGCTCGTGACGGCGTTCGAGCCGTCGCGCATCGGCGAGCTCGTCGCGCTGCAGCAGACGCGCACCACGCTGGTCACGTCGCTGCCGGAGCAGCCGCCCGCGTCCGCCCGCGGCGCGCTGTTGCGCGCGCATGAGGCCCAGCAGCGCACGACCGCGGCGCTCACGGTCCTCTGCGACCAGCTCGGCCACGAGCTCGGCGACGTCGACCGCGGCCGGCAGGCCGCGCGCAGCTACGCGGCGGTCCCGCCGCCGCGGCCCGTGCTGGACGCGACGGGCTGAGCGGCGGCGAGCGTCGCCGCGCGGCTAGGACACGAGCGAGGCGATCGTCCAGACGGCCATCATCCCGACCATCGCACTCGCAATCGCGACGGCGACGAGCGCAGTCCGCGCGCCCGCCTCGCTGGCGAGCTGCCGACGCGCGCGGAGGCCGAGCACGATCGCCGCGACGGCCAGCGGCAGGCCGATCCAGAAGCCGCCGGACGGCAGCCCCCAGGCGAGCGTGGAGCCCGGAATCGAGAGCAGCGCGAGGAGCAGCGCGAGGCCTGGTCGCGCTCTCCGCGGCGCGACGTCGACGGCAGAGCGTTCAGCTGTCTTCTGCATGGTCGTCGCCTCCTCAGTCCACGAGCGTGATCGTGTCGTTCGACCCGCCGCTCGCCTCTCTGGAGACGAGGACGCCGCGGGCGTTCGCGTAGGCGCCGGTGCCGCCGGTGACCGCGGCGGTCGTCGTCGCGACGTCGGGGCGGACGGTCGTCTGCACGGTCAGCGTCCCGTCGCGCAGGACCAGGACGCCCGCGCAGGTCATGACCGATCTCATGAAGTTGCGCGCCCCGGTCGTGGTGGTGCACTCGACGTGGAGCCGCCCGACGACTCTGCCCGCGGCGTCGGCGAGCGGGTTGGTGAAGACGATCGCGTCACCCACCAGGTTCGATTGCTGCGGAGCGCCTCTCGTGTTGCGGATGTGCACGAACGTGCTGCCGCGCTCGAGCTCCTTGAACGTGAGCATGCGGGTCGTCTCGCCCTCGGCGGACGAGCCGGAGGCGAGGACGGCGGCTCCGACGAGCAGCGCTGGGAGGGTGACGGCGACGATGAGCAGGAAACGGCGCATTGGGCTCCTTTCGAGCAGTTGAGCGGACCGCTCGAACCTAGGTCCGCTCGCAGCTCGCCACATCGACCCCAGCACTGGACCCGGGTCGTAGCCAGCACGCGTCTCGGGGCAGGTGCTAGCGCGTGGGGTCGGCGGAGCGGAGGTAGGCGATCACGGCGAGCACGCGCCGGTGGGCGCCGTCGCCGACGGGCAGGTCGAGCTTCATCAGCACGCTGCGCACGTGTCCCTCGACGGTGCGCTCGGTGAGCACCAGACGACGCGCGATCGCGCTGTTCGTCAGCCCCTCCGCCATCAGCGAGAGCACCTCGCGCTCGCGCTCGGTGAGCACGCCGAGCGCCCCCGACGACTCGTTTCCCACGAGCGACGCCACCACCTGCGGGTCGAGCGCCGACCCGCCGCGCGCGACTCGCTCCGCCGCGTCGAGGAAGTCGTCCACGTTCAGCACGCGGTTCTTCAGCAGGTAGCCGAAGCCGCCCTGGGTCACGAGCCCGACCGAGCCGGCCGCCTCGACGTGCTGGGAGAGCACGAGCACCCCCACCGCCGGGTGCGCGTCGCGGATCCAGCGCGCCGCGCGCATCCCCTCGTCGGTGAACGATGGCGGCATGCGCACGTCGACGACCGCGAGGTCGGGCTCGTGCTCGCTGACCGCGCCGCGCAGGCGGTCGGCGTCCGCGACCGCCGCCACGACCTCGTGCCCCGCGTCCTCGAACAGGCGCGCGAGGCCCTCGCGCAGCAGCGCCTGGTCCTCTGCGATCACGACTCGCACGGCAGCTCCGCAGTGACGACGGTCCCGCCGCCGGGAGGACTGACGACGCGCAGCGTGCCGCCGAGGGCGGCGACGCGGTCGGTCATGCCGGCAAGCCCGGAGCCCGGCGAGGACGCCGCACCGCCCACGCCGTCGTCGCGCACCGAGAGGACAAGGCTGCCGTTGCGCCGCGCCGCGCTGACGGCGACGTTGGACGCCCGCGCGTGCTTGGCCGCGTTGGCGAGCGCCTCGCTCGCGACGAAGTAGGCCGCCGTCTCGTAGCGGTCCGCGAAGCGCTCTGTCGTCGCCTCGACGCTCGTGCGCAGCTGCGAGCGCGCGGCCAGCTCGCGCAGCGCGGGCGCGAGGCCGTCGTCGAGGCCGGCCGGACGGACGCCGCGCGCGAGCTCGCGCAGCTCCTCGATCGCGCACGACAGCTCCGCGACCGTGGCGTCGAGCGCGGCGGCCGCCTCGCCTCCGGCCGGCAGATGCCGCTGCAGATGCCGCAGCGAGAGGCCGATCGAGACGAGCCGCTGCTGCGCGCCGTCGTGCAGGTCGCGCTCCAGGCGTCGCCGCTCCTCGTAGCCGGCGGTGACGATGCGCGCGCGCGACTCTTCCACCTCGGTCAACTGGCGACGCACCTCGACGCGCAGGCGCGCGATCTCGATCGCCAGCCCGGCCGCCGCGATCACGCTCTCCAGCAGGTCGGGCCGCTCGGCGATCCCGCGCTCGTGGACGACCGTCGCGAGCGGGAGC
>DATHEP010000066.1:0-5749 GCA_035318525.1 Conexibacter sp. | reverse complement strand
CCGCCCACATCGTCGATCGGTATCGTAGGCGTGCCCAACGCAGTGAGACCGGTAACCACGCCGCCGGCGCCCACGTTCGATCTGCCGCTTGCGGGCGAGTTGGCGACGGTGATGCAGGTGGCACCGCTTGCTGTGTGGTTTATGGTCTTGCGCTGGCCGGAGAGTGTGGACGTTATCCCGGTTATCGCCGGTAGCGTGCCGGAGAAGCTTGTGTATCTCACATGCCAGGGTGGTCTCGTATCAATTATTGCGGTTCCGTTGTCGCAGTCGCCGATCGCAGCCTGCGAGACCGCCCCCGTTAGCGCTCCAGCCGTCTTACTCACGGTTCCTCTGTGGAAACTGCCTAACAAGGTTACGCTACATTCAACTGTGTTGCCACCGGCGGTGAAATTGATATCTTCTGCCTCAGGCCATATTAGCTTGAAATTTATATCGTCAACCGAGAGTCGCCCTGCGCTCGCCGCTGAAACGACAAGACCGAGCATCAAAGCAGCGATGGGAAGCACCAGGAGCTTGCCAAGGATTCTCATACGAAGAGCCTCCAACATAAGATGAGCACACGCACACATGTGCCCCGATGATCTGACCGCTAATAGCTCAGAACCCCCTTCTCGTCCTCGACACGGCCATGTCCCCCGCCTGCGCGCGCGGCCACGTACGCCGATGGCGACGGATGGCACCCCTGCGCAAATGATATCCGACGAGCTCAAGGGGACCACCAAGCGCCCTTTCACATTGGAGCATGGATAGCCGCGGGGAGTCAGCCGTCAACGGCGGGTGACGATGCTGGGCAACTGAGGCTTCGCGCCCTGAGTGTCTGTGTACCCTGTCCGCTCACAACAGGGGGATGCCGTGCAAGCAGCGGGGGAAGCCGACGTCGCGATCGTCGGTGCCGGGTTGGCTGGGTTGACCACGGCGCATGAGCTCGAGCGCGCCGGAGCGACGACGATGATCTTGGAGGCTCGCGACCGCGTCGGCGGTCGCGTGCTCAGCCAGTCCGTGGCCGACGGGATCGCAATCGACCAGGGAGGACAGTTCATCGGCCCGCCGCGCGAGGGACCGTGGCTCATGGACGAGCTGTGTCGTGCGCTCGCGGTCGAGCGGTTCCCGACGCACGAGGCGGGCGACAAGCTCGTCGTCGTCGCGGGGCGCCGGCGACGGTACCGGGGCCTTGCGCCGTCGAGGCCGCTGCACGCGGCGCTCGACCTCGTGCACGCGAAGAACAAGGTCGAGCGGCTCGCGCGCGGGATCCCGCTTGGCGCGCCGTGGCGTGCCGAGCGGGCAGGCAGCCTTGACGAGCAGACGTATGCGCAGTGGATCGACCGCAACGTTCGCACGCGGCAGAGCCGTGCGCTCCTGCGCATGGCGACGGAGACGCTGTACGCGGCGAACCCCGATCAGCTTTCGCTGCTCCACGCGCTGGCCTACGTTCGCAGCACCGGCCGCGGCCACCTCACGTTCCTGGCCCGCGTCGCCCGCGGCCACCAGCAGGAACAGATCCAGGGTGGAGCGCAGGCCGTCCCGATCAAGCTCGCCGCCAGACTCGAGGGGCGGATCGCGCTCGGCGCGGCCGTGCGGCGGATCGAGGTCCAGCGGAGCGGGGTCACCCTCTCGGGTCCGGATGTCAGCGTGACCTGCCGGCGCGCCGTGATCGCGCTGCCGCCCGTCGTCGCGAGCCGGCTCGACTACGTACCGTCGTTACCCCCGGTGCGTGACCGCCTGGCACGCGACTTTCGCGGCGGGTCCGTGATCACGGCGTCGCTCGTCTACCAGGCGCCCTTCTGGCGAGCCCGAGGCCTCAGCGGCTACGCGGCGAGCACGGACGGCGCCGTTCGCGGCGTCCTCGACGTATCGCCGCCCGACCCGCCGTGCGGGATCCTCCAGGCGTTCGTTGTCGCCGACACGGCGCGCTCGCTCAGCCTGCTGTCCGCTGATCAGCGCCGAACCGCGATCCTCGAAGCGCTTGCTCGACTGTTCGGCGAGCCCGCCCGCTCACCGGAGCTCTACTTCGAGAAGGACTGGTCTGCGGACGAGTGGACCCGCGGCTGCTACCACGGCCTCGGCGCGCCGCGCGCCTGGGTCGACGGCGGCCCGGCGCTCCGAGCACCGGTCGGCCCACTGCACTGGGCTTGCAGCGAGGCCGCGACCTGGGGGCTCGGGACGATGGAGGGCGCCGTCGACTCGGGCCGCCGTGCCGCGCGGGAGGTCGCGGCTGCACTCAACCTCCGCCCAGTGCCCTGAGCACCTCGCCCGCGGCACGGCGCCCGGAGAGCACGGCGCCGCTCATCGAGCCCATCCCGACTTGCGCGGTCTCGGTCCCGGCCCAGTGCAGCGGGCCGGTGGGCGCGCGCAGCCACGGCCCGAGCCTGCTCCACGCCCCCGGGACGCCGCAGAAGCCGTGCCCTCCCTGCGCCCAGGGGTCGCGCAGCCAGTCGTACTCGACGACCTGCTCCGGCGTGCCCGCACACGAACCGAAGATCGCCGCCAGCGCACGCATCACCACGGCTCGCCGCTCCGCCGCGGGAAGCATCGACATCGTGAGCGCGTCGCGACCCACCGCGTACGCGGCGAGCGCCCCGCTCCGCCCGTGGTCCGGCGAGACGTCGAGCACGACGCGGACCAGGCCGTCGGTCGCGGCCTGGCCGCTCAGCCCCGCGTCACGCCAGAAGGGCCGGTCGTACAGCGCGACGACCTTGACCGCCTGTCCGTGCGCCATGCGCTGGGCGAGCTGGTCGCGGACGGGCACGACCGGCTCCCAGCGGATCTGCGACGCGAGCGGCGGCGTCATCGCGACGATCGCGCAGCGCGCGTGGACGCGGACGGTCGCGGCCTGGACGCGGACCCCGGCGGACGACCACGACACGTGCGCGACGGGCTGCCGCAGGTGCACGGCTTCGCCGAGCGCTGCCGCCACTCGCTCCGCGACGCCCTGAGGCCCGCCGCAGAGCCGGTGGCTCTGCGCCGCGCCGCTCGTTCCCAGCATCGCTCTGAACGTGCCGTTGGCGGCGAGGTACACCGCTGCGTGCATGCGCGACAGCTCCGCCGGATCCGCGGCGTAGATCGGCTCCGCCGCGAGCCGCAGCAGCTCGCGGCCGGTGCGCGTCAGCATCGTGCGGTCCGCCCAGGCACCGAGCGTCTGCGCGTCGATCCGGCACGCACCCGGGACCGCCCACGGAGCGGCGCTGCCGACGCGGCGCGCCAGTCGGTCGAGCCGCCGGCGAGCGAGCGCGAACTCGACCATGCCGGGCACCGCCGTCACCGGGAGCGCTCGCCGATGACGGCCGCTGTAGCGGATCGTGCGACCGCGCCACAGCAGCACCTTCGCGCCA
Source organism: Conexibacter sp. (assembly GCA_035318525.1). GTDB lineage: Bacteria > Actinomycetota > Thermoleophilia > Solirubrobacterales > Solirubrobacteraceae > Conexibacter. Next base: position 2,420 of record DATHEP010000066.1, on the reverse strand, counting down.
CGGTCGTGCGCGGGAAAGGCCTCCACCCCAACCTGCGCAGCGAGCTCGAGGATCGCATGGTTGGCGACCGTGCCGTAGTGCGCCGGCGTGCAGTACTGCCCACCGAGCTCGACGACGTCGCCGCTCGGCAGACGATGGTCGTGGACGCGCCCGCCGACGCGGTCGCGCGCCTCGAGCACGATCGCGGTGCGACCCGCGGCGGCGATCTCGCGGGCGGCGGCCAGGCCCGCCAGGCCGGCACCGAGCACGACGACGTCCGCGTCAAGTCGACCTGCCATCTCTCCCCCCGTCGCCCCGAAAACCGATGCGGCCTTAGTCAGGTTCTCAGACGCGATCAAGGCCTCGCACTACCATCGACGAAATGGAGGCGGGGGCTCCGACGATCTTCGCCCATGGCGAGGAGAGCGCAGCGGCGATGCGCCGGCGGCTGGCCGCGATGCGCGCACGGCTCTCGGATCGGCCGGATCTCGATGCGCTCGGCGCTGACGCAGGACGCGTGACCGACGTCGACGACGCCGCGCCGGTCAAGGCGGCGTTCGTCGCGGCGAACGCGGGCGAGGCGCTCAGGGCGGTCGACGCGATCGACCGGTGGCTCGCGCTCGACGCGGGACCCGCGCTGCGCATCGGGCGCGGCACCGTCCTGGCAAGCCTCCAGGCGCGTCCGCGCGTGGGACTCCTGCTCCCCGGCCAGGGCGTGCCCGCGCCACGTCAGCTCGGCGCGATCGCGAGCTGCTTCCCAGACGTCGCCGCGGCTCACACGCGCGCCGACATCCCGCACGGCAGCGAGGAGGACGACGGGATCCCGCCCGCCGCGATCCAGCACGCGATCGTCGCCGCATCGCTCGCCGCGGTGGACGTCGTCCACCGCCTGCACGTCACGCCGGCGTTCGCGCTCGGGCACAGCCTCGGCGAGCTGACCGCGCTCTCGTGGGCGGACGCGTTCGACGACGGCGTCGCGTTGCGACTGGCACGGGCGCGCGGCGATGCGATGGTCATGCGCACGCCCGTCCCCGGCGGGATGGTGGCGGTCGACGCCGATCCGACGTCGACGGCCGAGTTGCTCGAGGGCCTCCCGCTCACCATCGCCTGCTTCAACGCGCCGGAGCGTCAGGCGGTCGCGGGCCCGCTCGAGGCGCTCGACGCACTGCTCGTGCGAGCACGCGAGCGCGGCGTGCCCGCGCGGCAGCTCGCCGTGACGGGGGCCTTCCACTCCCCGCTCATGAGCGGCGCCGCGACGACGTTCGACGCGGCGTTGCGCCACCTGCACGCGCGTCCGCTGCGCGGGCAGGTGATCTCCAGCGTCACGGGCACGTGGCTCGCGGCCGACGTCGACCTGCGGACGCACCTTCGCGACCAGATGCTCGCCCCCGTCCGCTTCCTCGACGCCGCACGCATCGCAGCACGCCACGCGGACGTGCTGATCGAGACCGGGCCGGGGCGCGCGCTCGCAGCGCTGATGGCCGAGATCGACAGCGACACCCCCGTCGTGTCGCTGCGCGTCGGCGAGCGCTCCCGCCGCCGCCTGCTCGAGCTCATCGCGACGACGTGGGCGTGCGGGCTCACGCCCGCAGGCACGGTGGCCGAGCGGCTCCGACGCTTCGGAGACGCTCAGGCGAGCGCGTCACGCAACCGCCGCTCCAGCGCCGCGACCACGTCTTCGTAGACGACTTCGTCGACCACTCTCGGGCCCGAGAGGATCACGAGCGCTGCGACGCCGCGTCCGACACGAACGTGGACGACGTCTATGTAACCACCCGTCTTCCCGATCTGCGTGGCGACCGAGGAGATGAGGCGGATCGCCTTCCCCCAGCGCCCGAGCGGGTCGACGCGGGCGACCTCCGGTCGCGATGCCGGACCCTGCGCCTGCTCGCTCATGCGCCGGCGCGCGTTGCGTCGCACGCAGTCCATCGACGAGCGCGCGTTGAGGAGCGCGTAGCTCCTGCGGCTGGCTGCCGCGGTGGGGAAGATCCCAACCGTCTCCTGCACCGCCGTTCGCCCCTGTCTGTAGCGGGTGGCCGCCGTACGAGCCTTCGCGAAGGGTCTCAAGGAGCATCTGAGGTCCGGGACGGAGGTCAGCTCTCGGCCCCAGCCCGACGGGAGGTCGGCAAGTTGCACGAGCGCGCGCTTGGGGAGGGTGCGAGCGTCCGGCGGGACGGAGGTCGCTTGCTCAGCGGGACGCTCCTCGCGCGGGGCGGTGGCGGCGCTGGACGTCCGGTCGCGCTCGCCCGCCGTGCGCTCCTCGCCACAGCCGCCGACCGCGACCGCGGCCACGGCAACCAGCACGCCGACGATCGAAGTCGGGAAACGCATGAGCACCGCCAGATCAACTCCCCCGTGAGCGCGCGGTGGCGCCCCCTCACCGACCCAAGACATTAGCATCGTGAGACAGCAGGTTGCTAGTATTCGGTCAATCGCCGGAG
>DATHEP010000065.1:0-7111 GCA_035318525.1 Conexibacter sp. | reverse complement strand
CGCAGGAAGGCCGCCTGGATCTCGACCGGCGCGGCGAAGATCGCGTGCGGCACGCGCTTGTCGTGCGCCCGCGCGGTCGTCATGCCGAGGCCCGCGAACAGCTCGCGCACGGCGGCGCTGCCGGCGCGCAACTGCACCGTGCCGTTGTCCATCTCCTGGCACGAGACGCCGCCGACCAGCTCCTCGAGCAGGCCCGCGTGCGACTCGAGCAGGCCGTCGGCGATGTCGTCGCCGCCGTAGATCCATTGCGTCTGCTCGCCGGTCATGCAGCCGTCGCCCACGAGGTGGCCGGTCAGCTCGGCGAGGCCCTCGCTCCACGCGTCTGGCAGCGGCTGGTGTGTCACCGTCCCGCCGCTCGCGAACGACTTCGCGAGCGCGTGGACCTTCACCGGCAGCGCCCACGCGGCGTCGACGGCGGGGGTCGGCGCGTCGTTGAGCAGCACGCGGTCGCGCGCCGTCAGCTCCTCGGCGTGCACGTAGCCGCGGTTGAGCGTCCAGATGCGGTGGTTCGGGGTGCAGCGCAGCTCCGCGCCGTTGGCGAAGCGCAGCCGCACGATCGGCTTGACGCCGTTGCGCATGAAGGCGATCGGACGCGTCGCGACGACGCCCGTGCCGGGGTCGTCCTCGGCTGTGGCGCGGTGCGTGTAGACGCGGATGTCCTCGCCCGCCTCGCCGTGCGCGACGAGCTCGCCGATCCCCATCAGGCCCTTCGTCGTGTGCACGCGCGCGTCCGCCGGGAAGCACGGGTTCGACGCGTTGATGCGCCCGCTGTTGGGGCACGTGTGCCACTGGTTGATCGTCGTGTCGTACTGGACGCCGGGGTCGGCGCAGCGCCAGGCGGCCTCGGCGATCTCGTTCATCAGCGCGCGCGCGTCGAGCGGATCGCCGATCGGCGTGCGGTCCTTGCGTGCGATCAGCCGCCAGTCGTCGCCCTTCTCGACCGCGTGCATGAACTGGTCGGAGACGCGTACGGAGTTGTTCGCGTTCTGGTACTGGATCGAGGTGAAGCCGTCGCCGTCGATCGACATGTCGAACCCGGCGTCACGCAGCGCGGCGGCCTTGTCCTCCTCCTTGGCCTTGCACCAGATGAACTCCTGGATGTCCGGATGGTCGACGTCCAGCACGACCATCTTGGCCGCGCGGCGCGTCTTGCCGCCGGACTTGATCGTCCCGGCCCACGAGTCGGCGCCGCGCATGAAGGAGACGGGGCCGGACGCGGTGCCGCCCTTCGCGAGCGTCTCGGTCGAGCCGCGGATGTTCGAGAGGTTGATGCCGGAGCCGGAGCCGCCGCGGAAGATCATCCCCTCCTTCGTGTTCCAGGAGAGGATCGACTCCATCGTGTCCTCGACGGACAGGATGAAGCAGGCGGAGCACTGCGGCTGCTCTTCGAAGCCGACGTTGAACCAGACGGGGCTGTTGAACGCCGCGATCTGGTGCAGCAGGATGTGCGTCAGCTCGGCCTCGAACACTTCGCCGTCCTCGGCGGTGGCGAAGTAGCCGCGCTGACGGCCCCAGTCGGCGATCGTGCCGGCGACGCGGCCGACCATCTGTCTGACGGAGCGCTCGCGCGTGGGCGAGTCGGTCTGTCCGCGGAAGTACTTCTGGGCGACGATGTTCGTCGCGTTCTGCGACCAGCTGACGGGGAACTCGACGTCCGTCTGCTCGAACGAGACCTTGTCGCCGTGGCCGATCCGCGCGTCCCGCGACTCCCACTCCACGCCCTCGAACGGATGGACGCCGGGCGTCGTGTAGAAGCGGTTCAGCCTGAGTGCGTCGCCGCTGGGCGTCTCGATGGTGGGGGTGGTCTGCGAGCCGTTCTCCATGCCTGCCTGCTCCTTCGGCTTTCGCTATTTCGGCACCTTTCGGTGCTCTCGAACACTCCCCGCGCGGGTCGAGTACCGTTTCGCGTTCGCCGGACGGAAAGAAGTCCCCTGCAAATAGCCATTTTTGTCGATCACAGGGCGACGTTTCCCACTGCCTCTAGCGTAGTAACGCGCGTATACCATCGGTGCCACATGGAGATTCGTCTTCGTCACCGCGCCGTGCTCGCGCTCGCAGTGGTGCTCGCGCTGCTGACCGCCGCCGGCCCCGCGCGCGCCGACCAGGCGTTCGACAAGGTCGCCGCCGCCTACGCGCAGTCCGGCGGCCAGCTCGACCCGTGCGCCTTCGCGCAGGCGGAGCTCCAGGCGGCGGTCAGAGGGATCCCCCCGCAGATCAGAGACGTCGTGCCGGACATCGCCAGAGCGATGGTCGAGGGCGTCGCCGCGCACGAGCGCGGCGACTGCGACGGCAGAAGAGCGGAAGAAGGGACCACCGGCGGCGCCGGCGTCCCGCCCGCCGGCGCGACGCCGACGACGACGGTGCCCCCGGTCACCACCCCGGCGCCCGCGACCGACGCGGCCACGACACCGGTCCCGACCGACACCACGACCGCCCCCGCACCGGTCGCGACGACGCCGGGCACCGACACCGCGCCAGCGCAGCCGGCTGCGACCTCGGGGGGCGACGAGCGGGACCTCACGCCGCTGCTGATCGCGCTCGTGGCCGCCGGTGCGCTGCTGCTGCTCGCGCTGCTGCTGTGGGGCTGGGCACGGATGCGCGGATGGGACCCGCTGTGGGTCGCGCGGGTGCGCCACCGCTGGGGCGAGGCCGGCTTCCGCACGACGAGCACCTGGTCGGAGTTCACCGACTGGCTGCGGCTCGGCCGCTGAGCGCCGCCAGTGCGTCTGCTTAACTCCGCGCCTCAATGAGGCTCCTCGTCACCGGCGGCGCCGGCTACATCGGCTCGATCGTCGCCCAGCAACTGCTCGCCGCCAGTCACGAGGTCGTCGTGCTCGACAACCTCAGCCGCGGTCATCGCGCGGCGGTGCCCGAGGGTGCCGGCTTCGCCGAGGTCGACCTGCTCGACGCGCCGGCCGTGCGCGACACGGTCGCCGCCGGCTTCGACGGCGCGCTGCACTTCGCCGCCTACGCGCTTGTGTCCGAGTCGGTGGCGCAGCCCGAGCTCTACTACCGCAACAACGTCGTCGGCACGCTCAACCTGCTCGACGCGCTGCGCGCCGCCGACGTGAAGCGCCTCGTCTTCTCCTCCACGTGCGCCGTCTACGGCGAGCCGGAGGTCGTGCCGATGGACGAGACGACGCCGACCAGACCGGTCAACGCGTACGGCGCCTCGAAGCTCGCGGTCGACGGGATGATCCGCGACGAGTGCCGCGCGCACGGGCTCGGCGCGGTCAGCCTGCGCTACTTCAACGTGGCGGGCGCGAGCGGCTGCCTCGGCGAGGACCACTACCCCGAGACGCACCTGATCCCGAACGTGCTGCGCGCGGCGCAGGGGCTGCAGGCGGAGGTCCAGGTCTTCGGCACCGACTACCCGACGCCCGACGGCACCGCCGTGCGCGACTACATCCACATCGAGGATCTCGCGAGTGCGCACCTGCTCGCGCTCGCGGGTGCGCGCGCCGGCGAGCACCGCATCTTCAACCTCGGCAACGGCAACGGCTTCTCGGTGCGCGAGGTGATCGACGCGGCGCGCGCCGTGACGGGGCTCGAGATCCCCGTCAGAGAAGCGCCGCGCCGACCCGGCGACCCGCCGCAGCTCGTCGCCGCGAGCGGCCGGATCCGCGCCGAGCTGGGCTGGGAGCCGCGCAAGCCGGCGCTTGCCGACATGGTCGGCGACGCGTGGGCGTTCGCGCAGTCGCACCCGCGCGGCTACGCCGACGAGCCCTCCGCGCAGCGCGCCTGAGCCGCTCCGCGGCGGCCAATCGGCGCATCGGACGCCCGAAAGCGCGAGAATCCGGTCCTTCGGTGGTCGCGGCGACGCGTCCGCCACGGACGGCGTGCCGTACGACGCCGTCGGGGGAGCCGGACGGAACTGCTCGGGGAGAGGAGCGACGGTGGTTGGAGCAAGGTGGGCGGCGCTGCTCGTGGTCGCGGCGATCGCGGCGGGGGCCGCGGGCTGCGGCAGCAGCGAGGACGGCACGGACATCGAGAAGATCGCGTTCGTCTCGCCGGGGGAGGACAACGAAGCCGACTGGACGCTGCAGGCGAGAGCGATCGTCGAGGAATTCCCGAAGGCGTTCGGGATCAGAGTCGACACGATCGACGCGTCGCAGACGGACGACCTCAGAGGCGCCTTCGAGCAGGTCGCGAACGAAGGCAACCAGCTCGTGATCGCGCACGACAGCCGCTATGCCGACACCGCGGCGCAGGTCGCCGAGGAGACCGGCGTGGCGACGCTCGTGTGGGGCGAACGCCCCGACGAAGACGCACCCGTCGCCGGCATCACCGTGCAGGCCAAGGAGGGCGGCTACATGGCCGGGATCATCGCGGCGAAGGCCGCGGTCACGAGAAGACTCGGGATCCTCGTCGTCGCGGACGGCTCGGACTGGGACCTCGAGACCTGGAACAGGACGGCCGGCGGCTTCGTCGCGGGCGCGCGCAGCGCCGACCCGGACGTGACCATCACCTACGGGCAGGTCGGCAGCGGCGGCGAGGCGAGCGTCGACGAGGTGCACGACGCGGCCATGCGGCTGATCGACGGCGGCGCGCAGATGATGTTCGCGCTCGGCGGCAGATCGACCGTCGGCGCGCTGCGTGCGATCGAGGAGATCAGCGGCGAGAGCCAGTTCGTCGGCGTCGTTGGCGACAAGGCGGCCTTCAACAGAGAAAACTACGTGCTGACGTCGGTCATGTGGGACACGAGACCCGTCTTCCGCCAGGCGGTGCGCGACGTGAGAGCGGGCACGTTCGGCGACAGACCGTACGAGCTCACGCTCAGAAACAGAGGGACCTGGCTGCTCAACACGGGCCGCACGCCCGCCGACGCCTACGAAGCGGCGCTCGCGGCGCAGGAGAGAATGGAAAGCGGGACGCTCGACGTTCCGATCACGCCGACGAGCGAAGCGGTCGAGCAGTTGCTCGCGGGCGGCGGCCAGGGCTAGCCGCCCGCAGCGCCGTCGGCGTCCTGTCAGCCCGCGGTGGCGCGGCGCGACTCCCGCGCCGCGCTGTCGGCGGCGCCGCCCGCCCCGACCGGCGCGCTCGCCGCCTCGGCGCCCTCGCGCTCGATCACGCCGAGCAGCTCCTGCTCGACGGCGCGCACGTCTCTGCGCCCCATGCGGTCGGCCAGTGTCGCGAGCGGGCCGCGCAGCAGCAGCAGCCCACGGATCCAGCCGGGCACCATCACGTGCCGCGATCGCCGCTCGACGCCCTGCGCGACGGCGGTCGCGACGTCCGACAGCGGATAGGTCCGGCTCAGCGGCCCGCCGACGCGTCTGCGCATCGTGCCGATCCCGGCGCGCTCGTCCGCGCCGCGCACCATGTCGGTGTCGATCCAGGAGAAGTAGGCGACGCCGACGTCGACGCCGAGCGGGGCGACCTCCGTGCGCAGGCTGTCGGCGAACGCCTCGACGCCCGCCTTGCTCGCGCTGTACGCCGACATGAAGGGCGCGTGCGCGATCGCCGCGACGGAGGCGATCTGCAGCACGTAGCCGCGGCGCTCGATCACGTGGGGCAGGGTCGCGCGGACGGTGCGCCAGCTCCCGAGCAGGTTGACCTCCACGACGCGCTCCCACGCGGCCGGGTCGATCGTGCGGATCGAGCCGCCGGTCGCGATGCCGGCGTTCGCGATCACGACGTCGATCCCGCCGAAGCGCTCGACCGCGCCGGCGACGGCCGCCTCGAGCGCCGCGGTGTCGGTGACGTCGGCCTCGAACCAGGCGGCGTCGGGACCGCAGTCGGCGGCGACCTTGGCGAGCTCGTCAGGCTCGAGGCCGACGAGCGCGAGCTTCGCGCCGCGGGCGGCGAGCTGGCGGGCCGCGGCGGCGCCGATGCCGCGCGCCGCGCCGGTGACGAAGACGACCTGGCCGGAGATGGGGCGTGTGGAGTCGGGCATGCCTTGACGCTACCCGCCGAGCAGGTCTTCGAGCGCCGCCAGCGCGGCCGCGAGCACGGCTGGCGGCTCCGCGCTCGCGTCGAGCGCGCGGATTCGCCGCGGCTCGGCGGCGGCCAGCTCGTCGTAGGCGACGGCGATCGCCTCGAAGAAGGCGTCGCGCTCGCGCTCCAGGCGGTCAGGCGCCTCGCCGCGACCGTCCTGGCGCGCGCGGCCGAGCGCCGGGTCGATGCGCAGCAGCAGCGTGCGGTCGGGCTGCAGGCCGCCGGTCGCGAACGCGTTGATCGCCTGCACCGCCTCGACGCCGAGCGCGCGCCCGCCGCCCTGGTAGGCGAGCGAGGAGTCGACGAAGCGGTCCAGCAGCACCCACTCCCCGCGCGCGAGCGCCGGCGCGAGCGCCTCCTCCACGAGCTGCGCCCGCGCGGCGGCGTAGAGCAGCGCCTCGGCGCGCGCGCCGACCTGCAGGCCCGGATCCTTCACGAGCGTGCGGATGCGCTCCGAGGCTGCGACGCCGCCCGGCTCGCGCATCAGCGTCACGTCGATCCCACGCGCTGCGAGCGCCTCGACCAGGCCGCGCGCGAGCGTCGTCTTGCCGGCTCCGTCCAGCCCCTCGATCGTGATCAGCCGGCCGCGCGCCACGGCGGCGACCTTACCGCGCCCCTCGCCGGTATCGTCGCCCGCGATGGCCGACCTGCCGGGCACCGAGCACCACCCGCACGCCCGCGCGACGCTCGGCGCGGCGCTCGCGCCCGCCGGCAGGCCGTCCCACGCCTACCTCTTCCACGGTCCCGCCGGCAGCGGCAAGCGCACGGCCGCGCGCGCGTTCGCGGCGGCGCTGCTGGTGGAGGGTGCCGCCGACCCCGACGGCGCGCGCATCCGCGTCGAGCACGGCACGCACCCCGACCTCACGTGGGTCGCGCCGAGCGGCGCGCACGAGATGCTCGTCGGCGACGTCGAGGAGCCGGTGATCGCGGCGGCGGCGCTGACGCCCTTCGAGGCGACGCGGCGCGTGTTCGTGCTCGAGCGCGCCGACACGCTGATCGAGCAGGCGGCGAACAAGCTGCTCAAGACGCTTGAGGAGCCGGCGCCGTTCGTGCACCTGATCCTGTTGACGGACCGCCTCGCCGAGATGCTGCCGACGATCCGCTCCCGCTGCCAGCTCGTGCGCTTCGACGCGCTGCCGCCGGCCGCGCTGGCCGAGCGGATCGGGCGCCACGGGGT
>DATHEP010000064.1:0-2384 GCA_035318525.1 Conexibacter sp. | reverse complement strand
GGCGCCGGGGACGGAGATCCTCAGCACGTATCCGACGATCGACACGCACGTCGAGGACGACTTCGAGACCGATGACTTCGCAGCCCGTTGGACGCCGGGCAGAAGAGGGTTCGGCCGGGTGGGCCCGGGCGACGGGCCGTTGACGTCGTTCGGGATCACCGACACGCCCGGCGCCGACTCGGCGGCGTCGACGCTCTACGAGGTGACGCTGAGCGCCGCCGTCGCGATCCCCGCCGGCGCGGGCGCCTGCCAGCTGTCGGGCCGGCGCTTCGTCTCGCTCGGCGACGACGGGACGTTCATCTACTCGATCGTGCCCGACGCCGGCCCGTCGATCGACTTCACGCCCGGGAGCACGCTCGGGTCGACGCTGGCGCCGTTCTCGACGGTGTCGGTCAGAGACCTCGGCGGTAGAACGGTGAGACTGCGCTTCGCCTACACCGCGCCGTCCGTTCCGGAGGCCGCCAACGGCCTCTGGCTCGACGACCTCCTGCTCGAGTGCTACGCGCCGCTCGCCGCCGCGCCGACGTACGACTTCCTCGAGGGCACGTCGATGGCGGCGCCGCACGTGAGCGGCGCGGCCGGGCTGCTCGTGTCGCTCAACCCGGCGGCCACGACGGAGCAGGTGCGTGCCGCGTTGCTCGCGAGCGTCGACCCGCTCGCGTCGCTTGCCGGCAGGACGACGACGGGCGGGCGCATCGACGCCGCGAGTGCGCTCGACGAGATCCGCCAGCCGGACACGGGCATCGCGAGCGTACCCCGCAGATCGACGAGATCGAGACGCGCGACGTTCGCGTTCGCGCGCGTCGACGCGCCCTTCCCCGCCAGCTTCGAGTGCCAGCTCGACGGCGGTGTGTTCGCGGCCTGCGGCAGCCCGACGACCTACACCGGGCTGCGCGGCGGCAGACACGCGTTCGCGGTGCGTGCGCGCTCGCCGAGGGGGATCGTCGCCGACCTCACGCCCGCCACCGCGAGCTGGACCGTGACGCAGTGCAAGGTGCCGAGACTGAAGGGCAAGACGCTGCGCAGAGCGCGGCGCGCGCTCAGAAGAGCCCGCTGCACGCTCGGCAGAGTCAGACGGCCGAGACGCGCCAGAGGCGCCGCCAGACGCGGACGCCCGCACGTGCGCCTCGTCGTGAGATCGTCGAGACCGCGCGCGGGCGCGATCCGGCTCGACGGCGCGCGCGTGAAGGTGACGCTCAAGCCGAAGCCGAGACCGAGAAGACGCGCCAGCCGGCGCCGCGGGCGCTAGCGGCCTCGGTCAGCGCACACGTCCGGTTACGCCGCATGCCGTAATGCGAACGCAGATTCGCGCCGATGCAGTAGCTTGCCGCCACTTCCCGTCCGATATGGGAGACCTCCCGTGCCGTATCGCCTCTCGCCGTTCCGTTGCACGTGCTCCGCTGCACTCCTTGCCGTCGCGGCGGTGCTCGCACTGCCAGCCGCGGCGGGCGCCGCAGTGGAGATCGACGGGCCGTCGCGGCCGGCGACGCTGCCCGCGCCCCCGGACCGCGCCATCGTGGTGTGGGAGCCGGGAGCGTCGCGCTCCGACCGCCTCGATGCGCGCACGGATGCCGACGCGGCGTTCCTCCGTACGCTCGGCGACCCGCGCTTCCAGCTCGTGCGCCCGGAGCAGGGGCAGTCGATGGGCGACCTGCTAAGGACCTTGCAGGCGGATCCCGCGGTGCGCTCGGCATCGCGCGACGGCTACAGCACCGTGAGTGCGACGACGAACGACCCGTTCTTCAACCAGCTGTGGGGACTCCTCAACACCGGCATCGGCATCGACGGCGTCACCGCCGCCCTGCCGGGCGCCGACATCGACGTGCAGGCCGCGTGGGACCGCACGCGCGGGACGCCGTCCACGCTCGTGGCGATCATCGACTCCGGGCATCGCCTCGACCATCCGGACCTGGGCGGCGTCACGTGGGTGAATCCGGCCGATCCGCAGAACGGCGTCGACGACGACGGCAACGGCATCGTCGACGACGCGCGCGGCGCGGACTTCGTCGGCAGAGACGTCGATCTGCCGATCCTCCCGGTCGACGGCGACCCGACGGACGACGACGTGATCGACGGCGGGCACGGCATCCACGTGGCCGGGACGGCGGCCGGCGCGGGCAATGACGGCGTCGGGATCAGCGGCGTCGCGCAGGACGCGCGCATCATGCCGCTGCGCGTGTGCTCGTACAGCCCGGACGAAGAGCAGGGCGGGCTCTGCCCGAACTCGGCGCAGATCCAGGCCGTCAACTACGCGGGCGCGCACGGGGCGCGCGTCGCGAACATGTCATTGGGCGGCTCCAGCTTCGACCTCGCCCGGCGCGACGCCATCGCCGCGAACCCGCACGTCCTGTTCGTGGTCGCCGCAGGCAACGGCGGCGTCGACT
>DATHEP010000063.1:0-3071 GCA_035318525.1 Conexibacter sp. | reverse complement strand
CCCCAGTGTCACCCAGCCGTCCGCGCAGCGATAGGGCCGGTAGCACGTCAGCCCGCCCGCGAGCTCGAGCTCGCCGCGCCGCGGCGCCACACCCTCGGCCAGCGTGCGCGCGGCGACCATGGCGAGCCACGACAGCGCGCCGTCGGCCATCGAGACGTCGACGACCTGGCCGAGGCCCGACCGCTCGCGCTCGCGCAGCGCGGCGAGGATCCCGACGGCCGCCATCAGCGCGCCGCCGCCGACGTCGGCGATCTGGCCGGCCGCCTGGATCGGCGGCCCGTCCGCCTCGCCGGTGATGCCGAGCAGTCCGGCGAGCGCGAGGTAGTTCATGTCGTGGCCGGCGGCATCGCGCTTGGGTCCGTCCTGGCCGTAGCCGGTGATCGCGCAGTAGACGAGGCCGGGATTCTCCGCCTTCAAACGCTCGTAGCCGACGCCGAGGCGGTCGAGCACGCCGGGCCGGAACGACTCCAGCAGCACGTCGTGCTCGCGCGCGAGCCGCAGCAGCACCTCCTTGCCGGCGTCCGACTTGAGGTCGATGCGAATCGAGCGCTTGTTGCGGTTGAGCGACAGGAAGAGCGCAGATCTTGCGCTGTCCTCCGCGCCCTCGACAAAGGGCGGCGACCAGCGCACGTAGTCGCCCATGGCCATGTCCTCGACCTTGAGCACCTCGGCGCCGAGGTCAGCCAGCAGCAGCGAGCAGAAGCCGCCGGGCAGCAGGCGGGAGAGGTCGAGGATCTTGAGGCCGGCGAGCGGCCCGGCGGACGCGGCGGCGCTCACGCGCCGGCTCCGGTGGACGCGGCCGTCGCGCCCGGCTCCACCCCGGCCACCGCGCGGCGCGGCGTGCCGAGCAGCTTGCGCGCCTCCGCGACCGTGGCGGGGCGGCGGCCGACGTCCTCAGCCAGCTGGCGCGCCTTCGCGATCAGGTCCCCGTTCGAGCGCGCCATCGTGCCGTCGGGAAGATAGAAGTTGTCCTCGACGCCTGCCCGGATGTTGCCGCCGAGCACGAGCGACGACGCGATCAGCATCCACTGGTCACGCGAGATGCCGATCACGCCCCAGTTGTTCGGGCCGTCCGGCCCTCCAGGGATGTTCTCCGCCATGTGCGCGAGGTTGCGCGCGTTCGGCCGCACGCCTCCCGTCACGCCCATCACGCACGAGATCTGCAGCGGGCCCTTCAGCAGTCCCATGTCGATCAGCGGGTCGAGGTTCGCGACGTGCCCGGTGTCGAAGCACTCGTGCTCGGGCTTGATGCCCAGCTCGTTCATTGCCTCCAGCAGCGTCGTGATCGTCTCGAAGCTGTTCTCGAAGACGGTCGCGAAGACGAAGTCTCTGCGTCTCGCGGAGTACTTCGCGTAGTTCATCGAGCCCATGTTGAGCGCAGCGACGTCGGGCTTCAGCTCGCGCAGGTATGCGATCCGCTTCTCGAGCGGGACGCCGATCGCGCCGGTCGAGTAGTTGATGACGACGTCGTCGACCTCGGACAGGATCGCCTCCGTGATCGCGCGGAAGTCCTCGACCTCGAACGACGGCGTGCCGTCTGGTCTGCGGGCGTGGATGTGGATCATCGACGCACCCTCGTCGACCGCGCGGCGCGCCTCGGCGCCGTACTCCTCCGGCGTGTACGGGATCCCCGGGCACTGGTCGCGGTTCGCGACCACGCCGGAGATCGAGCAGGTGATGATGACGGGGTCTTCGAGGCTCATTCGATCTCCTATACGGGCACGACGCCGTGCCGCTTCCAGGGCCGCTCGACGCGCTTGCCCTCCGCCATCTCCAGCGCGCGGCAGATCGTCGGCCGCGTGTCGCGCGGGTCGATCACGTCGTCGATCAGCGCGCTTCTCGCGGGCACGTAGATGTCGATCAGTCTTCTGTAGGCCGCGATCAGCTGCGCTCTCATCGCGGCCGGGTCCTCGGCCTCCTCGACCTGTCTGCGCATGACGATCTCGACGGCGCCCTCGGCGCCCATCACGGAGATCTCGGCGCTCGGCCAGGCGACGATCAGGTCCGGCTCGTAGGCCTTGCCGTTCATCACGTAGTAGCCGGCGCCGTACGCCTTGCGCACGACGACGGTGATCTTCGGCACCGTCGCATTCGCGACCGCGTAGAGCATCTTCGCGCCGTGGCGGATGATCCCCGCAGCCTCGACCTTGGTGCCGACCATGAAGCCCGGCACGTCCTGCAGGAACAGCAGCGGGATGTCGAACGCGTTGCACAGGTTGACGAAGCGCGCGGCCTTGTCGGCCGAGTCGTTGTCGAGGATCCCGCCGAGCTGCTTCGGCTGGTTGGCGACGATCCCGCACGGGCGCCCGCCGAAGCGCGCGAAGCAGGTGATGATCGTCTTCGCCCACTGCGGCTTCAGGTCGAAGTACTCGCCGTCGTCGACGATCCGTCTGATGACCTCGTACATGTCGTACGGCTTGCGGTTCGACTCCGGCAGGACGTCGAGCAGGTCCACATCGCGGCGGTCGATCGGGTCCGCCGTCTCGATGATCGGCGGCTTCTGCTCGCAATGCTGCGGCATGTACGACAGGTACTGCTTGATCCGCTCGATGCACTCGGGGTCGTCGGCGACCTCGAGGTCGCCGACGCCCGACTTGCGGCAGTGCACGCGCGAGCCGCCCAGCTCCTCCTGCGTGACGTCCTCCCCCACCGCGGCGCGCACGAGGTGCGGGCCGGCGAGGGCCATCGAGCCGCGGCCCTTGACCATCGGCACGAAGTCCGCGAGACCGGGGATGTAGGCGGTGCCGGCGGCGCACGGGCCCATCAACGCGGCCACCTGCGGGATCACGCCGCTCATCACCACCTCCTCGCGGAACAGGAAGCCCGAGCCGGCGAACATCGAGCCGACCGCCTCCTGGATGCGCGCTCCGGCCGAGTCGAGCAGCCAGATGAAGGGGATCCGCTTCGTCAGCGCCAGCTCGCGCAGCCGTGTGACCTTGACCTCGCCGGTCATCCCCATCGAGCCGGCCATGACCGTGAAGTCGTAGGCCACCACCGCGACGAGGCGCCCGTCGACCTTGCCGTAGCCGGTGATGACGCCGTCCGCCGGCGCCTCCTTGCCCTCCAGCGCG
>DATHEP010000062.1:0-5762 GCA_035318525.1 Conexibacter sp. | reverse complement strand
TCGATCACGGGAGAGACGATATGCCACTGCTGAGCGACGACGAGCTGCGCGCCGGCCTGGAGGGCGGCGACTGGCGCCGCGAGGGCGACGCGATCGTGCGCGACTGGCGCCTCGCCGACTTCGCCGCGGCGATCACGTTCGTCGAGCGCGTGGCGCAGGTCGCCGAGGACGCGAACCACCATCCCGACATCCTCGTCCACGGCTGGAACAAGGTGCGGCTGACGCTCTCGACGCACTCCGAGGGCGGCGTCACGGCCGCCGACCTGGCGCTGGCCGAGCGGCTCGACACCCTCGGCTGACGCCGGGGCCGGCTGCTACGGTTCCGCCCACCAGTCGATGCCCGACGCCGACGACCTGTCCCGAAGTAGCGGCCTACACGCCGCTGCGGTTTCATGACCGCGCTGCTGCTCGTCGGCCTGCTCGCGCTCGTCGCGATCAACGGCTTCTTCGTGGCGGCCGAGTTCGCGCTCGTGCGCGCGCGCCGCTCGCGCATCGAGGAGATGGCCGAGCAGGGAGAGGCGGGCGCGCGCACCGCCCTCGTCGAGCTCGACGAGATCACCGAGTACCTGTCGGCCTGTCAGCTCGGCATCACGCTCGCCTCGATCGGCATCGGCTTCCTCGGCGAGCCCGCCATCGCGGAGCTGATCGAGCCGGCCTTCGGCGGCCTCTCCCACGGCCTCGCCGCCGCCATCAGCATCGCGATCGCCTATCTGATCGTGACCGCGGTCCACATCACCGTCGGCGAGCAGGTGCCGAAGGTATGGGCGATCCAGCGCGCCGACACGGCGGTCGGGCGGATCGCGCGGCCGTTGCACGTCTTCGCGCGCGTCTTCCATCCCTTCGTGGTGCTGCTGAACCGCGCCTCCAACGGGATCCTGCGCCTGCTGAGAGTCGACACCAACGTCGGCGACGAGGCGGGCGGGACGCCGGAGGAGCTGAAGCTGCTGATCGCCGAGTCCTACACCGGCGGCAAGCTCGATGAGGGCGAGGCGGGGATGCTCGTGCGCGTCTTCCACCTGCACGAGCAGGAGGCGCGCCAGGTGATGACGCCGATCCCGGCCGTCGTCACATGCGACGTGTCGGAGACGGTCGAAGTGGCGCTGCGGCGCTGCGTGGACTCCGGCCACACGCGCCTCGTGGTGACCGAGGACGAGAACACCGACCGCATCAAGGGGCTCGTGCACGCGAACTCGCTCGCTCGGCAGCTGATGGAGGAGGGCTCGGACGCGTCGATCGTCGGGCTCGTGCGCGACGCCCCGATCGTGCCCGAGACGAAGCCGCTCGACGACCTGCTCGCCGACCTGCAGCGGCAGCGCAGCTCGCTCGCGGTCGTGGTCGACGAGTACGGCCGCACGGCCGGCGTCGTGACCGTCGAGGACATCGTCGAGGAGGTCGTCGGCGAGATCGCCGACGAGACCGATCCGACCGCGGGCGGGGTGCGCCGCCTGCCGAACGGCGACTGGTTCGTGCGTGGGCACGTGGCCGTGACCGACCTCGAGGACTACGGGCTGTCGCTGCCGGTCGACACCGACGCCTACAACTCGGTCGGCGGCTTCGTCTTCGCGGAGCTCGGGCGGCTCCCGAAGCGCGGCGACACGATCGCCGCCAACGGCTTCTCGATCCGTGTCGAATCGGTGCGCGAGAACCGCATCGAGGCGGTGCGGATCTCCGAGCGGCGGGCAGGGTGACGTCGCCCGCAGGTCGCCGCTTGCGGTGACCAGAGGGCGAAAGTCGTGTCGCAGGTCGCCGCTTGCGGTGACCGGAGGGCGAGACCACTCTCCCCAAACCTCACCATCCCTCACGAGAACGCGTCAAAGCGCACAACGCGCTACCTTGCGCGGAACGATCGCTGGCTCCGCGCCGGCGGTTGGAGGAGGAGAGAGGCAGTCAGGTGGACTGGTGGGTCCGCCCTCGCAACGGAGCCGGCCCGCTCTCGCGGGCCGGCTCTGTGCTTCTGGGAGGAGGTGCTGCTGTGAGGTACGTCGCGATAGAAGTATGCGCACGCGCCATGAAGCGACGTTAAGCAGCCCCTGAGAGTCCTCTCATCGACCGGGCCGTGGCGGTCGGCCGGCGCCCGCTAGTACGTGTGCAGCCCGCGGCCCGTCTTCTTGCCGAGGTGCCCCTCGGCCACGAGATCGACGACGGTCTTCGGCACCGTCGACCCGATCGCCTCGCCGATCGCCTTCGAGACGTCGAGCCCGACGTAGTCCAGCAGCGCGAGCGGTCCCATCGGATGACCAGCGCCGAGACGCATGCAGTCGTCGATCGCGGATGGCGCGAGTCCCGTCTGCTCCATCAGCTCGACGGCGCTGAAGAGGTACGGGAACAGCAGGCGGTTGACGACGAAGCCTGCGATGTCCGGCACCTCGACGGCCGTCTTGCCGAGCGTCGCGCACAGCGCGCGGGCGCGCTCGCGCACGTCCTCGACGGCCTCGGGCGCATACGCCAGCTCGACGAGCGCCATCTTCGGCACCGGGTTGAACACGTGCAGGCCGACGAAGCGGTCAGGTCGGCCGGACGCCGCCGCGAGCTCCGTCACGGACAGCGACGAGGTCGTCGTGGCGAGCACGGCGCTCGCACCCGAGACGCGCCCCAACTCAGCGAGAACGGGGTCCTTCACGGCGCGTTCCTCGGCGAGCGCCTCGACGAGGAACGTCGCGCTCGCGAGCTCGCCGAGCTCCGAGACGACGGTCACGCGCTCGGCGATCGGCTCCTCGCTGAGCTTCGAGCACCACTTGGCGACGGCGCCGCGTGCGCGCTCCGCCGAGCTGTCCGAGCGCGCCCAAAGCAACACGTCGCCGTGCTGAGCGGCCGTCGCGGCCAAGCCGCACGCGATCGCCCCCGAACCTGCGATCCCCAGCCGTTCCTCCACCTTGAAAGCTCCTTGGTCGAACGTTGGCAGGCGCGAACAGTACGGGACCTCGATGACCGCGTGCGCTGCCTGGCAGACGCGGATGCGACCCGGTGGAACGGCGCGGTCGACGCGCGCGACACGGCCGTCGCGGTCGAGCCACACGAGGTCGAGCGCGAAGCGCATCCCGAACGTGTGGACCGAGCGAGTGCGCGTCAACAGCAGGCCCGCGTCTGGTGGTGGGGTGCGCAAGCCCGCGAGCCCAAGCAAGCGGGCGAGCGGGTCGTGCGCGCAGCGCACGTCGAGCGTGTCGAGCGGCCTCGGCAGGGCGATCCGGGCGGGCGGGAGGCGGCGCAGGCGGGCGGGCAGCGGCACGCCGTCCAGAGCCCGCCTGCGCCGCGGATTCGCCCCCGCCGGCGCGTGGGGGAAGGTCAGGCCGTCAGTCGTCCCAGCGGAAGCCGGTGGCTGACGGTCTCGGGATGAGCGGGCTGGCGGGCAGCCCGTCCGGTGGGTCCGTGAGGTTGTAGCCGCCGGGGGCGAGGTCGTTAGGCGTGGCGGGATGGAAGAGCGCCGCGAGGTACTGCGCCTGCCCGCGGCCGGGGCCGAGCTCGAACTGGCCGCCGCCGTAGGCGCCGATGCCGTGCTCGGCGCAGTAGTCGTAGCCGGCGCAGAGGCCTGCCAGGCCACCGAAGCGGGACGGCTTCACGTTCACCATCCTGGGGGCGAACGGCAGCGCCTCGATATCCGCGATCGAGTGGATCGGGGCGTCCCAGGTGATGCGGTCGCGGTGGGGTCGCAGCGCCTCGTCGATGCCCGGCGCATCGAGGTCGGGGTCCTCGAGCCACGCGTCCGGGAACCCCTCGGCGACGCGCGCGTAGAACACCGGGTTGGCCGGATTGTCGACGGGCGTGCCCTTGTAGTGGCCCTTGTAGTCGAGCGAGTCGATCGCGCCCGTCGTCGCCAGGGCGGCGATCAGCCCGTCGTCCCAGGCGGGCGTCGGGTCGAGCTTGAAGCGCAGCGTCGGGTAGCGCGCGAGCAGCGCCTCGATCTCGTGCGCGGTCGGCGGGCCAACGTCCTCCGCCAGGCGCCGCGAGTTGACGAACGCGACCGGCTGGGGTGGGCGTCCGACGACCTCATGCAGGGGCTTGCCCGCCTGGCGCAGCGCGAGGTCGAGCGCGGCCGAGTGGAAGGCCCAGCGGCGATAGAGGCGCGAGACCTCGCCGCGCACCGGCTCGACGGGGAAGAGGTCGAGGGCGTCGACCCGCTCGCAGAAGGCGCCGAGCGTCGTCTCGCCGCCGTCCGCGAGGTCGAGGTACGACCCTGCCTCTTGCAGCGCGTCGTGGTCCTCGCCGTCGTAGACGACGTCCTCGCCAACGCCCTCCTCACCGCCGCCCTGCAGCTGGATCACGGTCGTCTGGCGGCGGAAGCCACTCGACACGTCGCGCGCCAGGCCTTCGAGCGCATAGCTCTCGACGATCAGCGGCAGGTCCGCGAGCAGATCGTAGGTGCCCATCGTCGATGAGACTAGCGGTCGTGGCGGGTGCGTTCGTTCGGCGTTTGTCTGGCGTTTGCCCGCCGTTTGTCTGGAGCTTGTCCGGATCGATGAGTGTGCAGCACACCCTCAAGCCGCCGGCGGCTCGCCCGCCGGGCCGCCGCGCTCGAGCCGCGCGACCAGCTCCTCCAGCCGCAGCTCCTCGAGCCCCTTGCCGACCGCCTCCAGCTCGCCCGCGCACCACTCGACGAGCCGGCGGCCCTCGGCGACCAGCTCGAGCGTCTCGCGCAGGCCGGCCTCCCCCGAGTCGAGGCGGCGCACGATCTCCTCGATGCGCGCGCTGGCGGCCTCGTAGCTGGGCGGCTCGGGCTGCGGGTGCTGCTCGTCGCTCGTCACGGCGCGGAATCCTCGACGCTGGCCCGGACACGACCGTCGTGGAAGCGCAGGGCGACCTGGCCCGCCGAGCGCGCATGCCCCGCGGAGGTCACCAGCTCGCCGTCGGCGTCCTCGACGAGCGCGTATCCCCGAGCGAGCGTGCGCTCGGGGTCGTGCGCGGCCAGCGCGAGCGAGAGTCGTTCGAGGTCGCCGCGGCGGCGCGCGTGGTCGACGCCGCTCGCGGCTGCCTTGCGACGGAGCATGAGCAGCCGCACGCCGGTCTGCTCGCCCTCGCGCCGCATGCCGCGGCGTGCGCTCGCGCGCAGCTCGCGCAGCAGTTGGTGCAGGTGGCGGCGATGCCGCGCGACGTGCTCGGCCGGCGCTCGCGCCAGCGCGGCGAGCGCGCGCGCCCGTTCGAGCACCGCGCGGCGGCCGTGCGCGTCGAGCCGGCGCGCCTCGCGCAGCAGCGTCGCGCGGGCGTCGCCGAGGTCGAGCTGGACCGCGGCCTCGGCGGCGTGCGTGGGGGTCGAGCAGCAGACGGCGGCGACGTCGTCGATCAACGTGCGGTCGGTGTGGTGGCCGACCGACGCGATCACCGGCACGCGCAGCAGCGCGACCGTGCGGCAGAGTCCCTCGTCGCAGAACGCGAAGAGGTCGGCGAGGGAGCCGCCGCCGCGCGCGACGACGATCGTCTCGACCTCCCGCATCGCTGCCAGGTCGCGCAGCGCCTGCGCGATCGCGGGCGCAGCGTGACGGTCCTGCACCGGCGCGAAGGCCCACACGATCCGCCCGGCCCAGCCGCGTCGCCGCAGCCCCGCGAGCAGGTCGTCGCGCGCCTTGCCGCCCTCGCCCGTGACGACCCCGATCGTGCGTGGCAGCAACGGCCGCGGGAGGCGCTTCTGCGGCTCCAGCAGGCCCTCCTGCGCGAACCGGCGACGCAGCCGTTCGACCTGCGCCAGCAGGTCCCCCTCGCCGGCCACGCGCAGAGCGAGCGCGCGGAAGGAGAAGGCGGGCGAGGAGGTCGCGCTGCCCGGGTAGTAGTCG
>DATHEP010000061.1:0-2723 GCA_035318525.1 Conexibacter sp. | reverse complement strand
GAAGAGCACCACTTTCCGGCTGCTGTCGAACCTCGGCTACCGCGAACTGGTTCTCAAGCAGCCCAACGAGAACCTGTACCTGCTCGGGCCCGGCCTCCTGCGGCTGGTCCAGGCCGCCCGCAGCGGCCTCGGCTCGATCGGCGTGCTCGCCAAGCCGGCGCTCGTCGAGGCCGTTGAGCGCTCCGGGCAGACGGTCGCCCTCCACGTCCGGCTCGGCCTCGAGCGGATCTGCGTCGAGGAGGTCCAGAGCGCGGCGCCGATCCGCTATGCGGCCTCGGTCGGCCACGCCGCGCCGCTGCACGTCGGTGCCGCCGGCAAGGCGCTGCTGGCGTTCATGGACGACGGCGACGAGCTCGAGCGCACGCTCGCGAGCCTCGACCTCGCCGGCAGCGGCGACGCCGCGCCGACGACCGAAGCCGAGCTGCGGGCCGAGATCGAGAAGGTGCGCAAGCAGGGCTACGCGGCCAGCCGCGGCGAGCGGATCGTCGGCGCCGCGGCGGTCTCGGTCCCGATCCGCAGCGGCGAGGGAGCGCTCGCGGTGCTCAGCATCCTCGGTCCGGCCAGCCAGTTCCCGCCCGAGCGCGAGGCGGAGCTGGTCGGCATTGCGCGTGAGGCGGCGGAGTGGACCGAGAAGGCGGTGGCCGCGGCGGTCGCGGAGCAGACGCGCTCGGCGGAGGCAACCCCGTGACGGTCGCGATCGCCGGCGTCGGGATGCACCCCTTCGGGCGGTTCCCGGACCGCTCGCTGAAGGACCTCGCGCGCGTCGCGGTCGTCGACGCGCTCGATGACGCCGGCATCGGCGTCAAGGACGTCGACACGGTCTTCTCCGCCAACGGCATGGCCGGCCTGCTCCAGGGCCAGGAGCAGATCCGCGGACAGTCGGTGCTGCGCGAGGTCGGCATCGAGCGCGTGCCGATCGTCAACGTCGAGAACGCCTGCGCGAGCGGGTCGACGGCCCTGCGTCAGGCGATCCTCTCGGTGCGCGCCGGCGCGGCCGACGTCGCGCTCGCGGTCGGCTTCGAGAAGATGTTCGTCAACGACCGCGACCGCTCGCTTGCCGCGCTGGAGAGCGCCGCCGACCTGGACGTCGTCGCCGGCGCGGGCCTGCAGTTCACCGCCGTCTACGCGATGAAGGTACGCAGCCGCATCGACGCCGGCACGCTGACGCTCGACGACCTGCTCGCGGTCACCGTCAAGAACCACGACAACGGGTCGCTCAACCCGCTCGCCCAGCACCGCAAGACGGTCACGGCCGAGCAGGTCCGCGACGCGCGGCCGATCGCCGAGCCGCTGACGCTGCTGATGTGCAGCTCGTTCTCCGACGGGGCGGCCGCGGCCGTGGTCGCGCGCGAGGGCGCGCTGCCCGCGGACGGGCGGCCGACGGTCAGGGTGCGCGCTGCGGCGGCTGGGTCGGGCTTCACCGCCGGCGAGGAGCCCGAGCCGAGCGGGGCGACGGTCTGCGCCCGCGCCGCTTACGAGGAAGCGGGCGTCGGCCCGGCCGACATCGGCGTGGCGGAGGTCCACGACGCGATGGCTCCCGGTGAGCTCTTCTACTACGAGCAGCTCGAGTTCTGCGAGCCGAGCGGCGCCGGGGAGCTGCTCGGCTCGGGCGCCACGCGGCGCGACGGGCGGCTGCCGGTAAACCCGAGCGGCGGCCTCTCGGCGCGCGGCCATCCGGTCGGCGCGACCGGCCTGGCGCAGGTCGCCGAGCTGGCCTGGCAACTGCGCGGCGAAGCCGGCGAGCGCCAGGCCGGCCGGCCGCGGCTGGCGCTGGCGCAGAACAGTGGCGGCTGGCTCGAGGGCGAGTCCGCCGCCTACAACGTGCACATCCTGGAGCGGACGGACCCGTGGCCCTGATCGACGCGCTCCAGGCCCCGCCGACCGCCGAGCGGCCGCGCCTCGACCGCGAGCGTGGGCGGCTCGCCGGCAGCCGCTGCCGTGCCTGCGGGACGCCGTCCTGGCCGGCCCGCGCCGTCTGTCACCGCTGCGGCGAGGGCGATCTCGCGGCCACCACCTTCGCGCCCACGGGCACGCTGCTGACCTACACGACGGTCTGGGTCCCGCGGCCGGGGCTGCCCGCCCCCTACGTCATTGGCCAGGTTCAGCTCGACGACGTCGGGCCGCGGGTCTTCGCGCACCTGCGCGGCCTTCCCGACGACGCGACCGTGCCGCTGGCGGTCGAGCTCGTGCTCGCCCCACCCGACAGTGTCCCGATGTACTGGTTCGAGAGGAGTGCCGATGGCAGCTGAGACGTCCGTGATGACCGACCGCGAGGCCGAGCGGGAGACGCTGCGGCGCACCGCGCGCGAGTTCGCCCAGCGCGAGATCCGCCCGCGCGTGGCCGACTACGACCGCGAGGAGCGCTTCCCGCGCGAGATCGTCGAGGAGGCGGCGCGGCTGGGCTGGCTCGGCGCGGTGCTCCCGCACGAGTACGGCGGCGAGGGCCTCGACTGGGTCTCGTTCGTGGCGCTGATCGAAGAGCTGTCGCGGGTCTGCCACTGCATCGGGCTGGCGGTCTCTTTCCCGAGCGGCCTCGTCGGCGCCGGGATCCTCCGCTACGGCTCCGAGGAGCAGAAACAGCGGCTGCTGCCGCCGCTGGTCCGCGGCGAGACCTTCGCCGGCGCCGGCGTCACCGAGCCCCGCGGCGGCACCGACGTTGCGTCGATGACCACTACCTGCCGGCGCGAGGGCGACGAGTACGTGATCCAGGGCGCCAAGGCGTG
>DATHEP010000060.1:0-3815 GCA_035318525.1 Conexibacter sp. | reverse complement strand
AGCGTCGAGACGGTCGTCGCGCGCCGCGGGCTCGTCGTGCGGCTGCTGACCGACAACGTCCTGTTCGACTCCGGCCTCGCCGACCTGAAGGCGGCGGGCATGCCGCTGCTGACTCAGATCGGCACCCTGCTGGCGGTCGAGGCCAGACACCCGATCCTCGTCGAGGGTCACACCGACGACGTCCCGATCTCGACGGCGCGGTTCGCCTCCAACTGGGAGCTGTCGACCGCGCGCGCCTCGCAGGTCGTGCGCTACCTGATCGGTCGCAACGTGCCGGCGAGACGCTTCGGCGCCGCCGGCTACGCCGACCTCCATCCGCTCTCGACGAACGGGACCGACGGGGGGCGCGCCCGCAACCGGCGCGTCGAGGTCGTGCTGCAGCGCCTCCACGAGCTTCCGGCCACCGCGAAAGGCATCGCCCCATGAAGAGAAAGAAGATCCTGATCCCGCTGCTCGTGGTGCTCGTCGCAGGCGTCGCCGCGAAGTTCGTGCTGGCGAAGCCGCCGCCGGAGGTGCACCACAAGGTCGACGGCGTCGTCTACGTGCTGCCGAAGGAGTTCCTGCTCAACCTGAGCGACGGCCGCTACGCGAAGCTGAACGTCGCGCTCGTGCTCGACCATTCGCAGCCGACCGCCGCTGTGGCCGGCGGCCACGGCGCCGCCGCCGCGCCGCCGGAGGGCTTCGGCACGCTCGAGCAGGAGGCGGTCGTGCGCGACATCGTCACCGACGTCGTGACCGGCACGAGCGGCGACGAGCTCGTCAGCGAGAGAGGGCGCAGAGCGATCAAGGAGGAGATCCTGAGAGAGCTCAGAGCGCACTCCGACGTGAGAGTCCACGAGATCCTGCTCCCCGACGTCGCCGTCCAATAGGAGGCCTGAAGCGATGAGCGAAGAGATGGAGCTGCCCGCCTTCGAGCGCCCGCCCGCCGCGGCGGCCGACCCGCTCGGCCCCGCCGACCTCGGCCGTCTGTCGGACGTGCCGGTCGAGCTGGCGGTCGAGATCGGCCGCACGCGCATGACCGTCGGCGCGACGCTGGAGCTGCGCCCGGGGTCGATCGTCGTGCTCGACCGCGTCGCCGGCGAGCCGGTCGACCTGCTCGTCAACGGCACCCCGATCGCGCGCGGCGAGGTCGTCGTGATCGACGAGGAGTTCGCGCTGCGGGTCACGGACGTGCTGGGCGACCGCGCGAGCGCGGCGACCGCGACCGACGACGAGGCGGCCGAGCCCGCCGCGGCGTAGTCCGATTGGGCATTGGAACAATGAGTGTCGGAATACAGCCCTCTATAGGCGGCAACCTGACGCAGGTCGCGTCGTCCGCCGCGGCTGCGCGCCAGCTCGTGGTGTGTGCGCTCGGCTCGGAGCAGTACGGGCTGCCGATCGAGCAGGTGCGCGAGATCGTCCGCTACGCCGCGCCGCGACCGGTCGCGAGCGAGCTGCCGTGGATGCGGGGCGTGATCGGCCTGCGCGGCCGGCTCGTGCCGGTGCACGACCTGGCGGTGCGGATGGACCTCGCGCCGACGGCGCCGATCCCGCCCACCGCCAAGCTCGTGATCCTCGAGGCGGACGGGGAGCTTGCGGCCGTGCTCGTCGACGACGTGGTCGAGGTGCTGCACGTGGAGCAGGCGCAGCTCGAGCCGGTGCCCTCCGGCAGCGGCTGGATCGCGCGCGTGGACGAGCGGCTCGTGCTGCTCCTCGACGCCCACGAGCTGCTGGCGGAGCCATGCGCAGCGTCGTCGTGATCGCCGCCTCGACGGGCGGCCCGCGCGCGCTCGGCCGGCTCGTGCCGGAGCTGCCCGCGCCGCTCGGCGCCGGCACCGTGATCGTGCAGCACCTGCCGAGCGGCTTCACCGCGCCGCTCGCGCAGCGGCTCGACCGCGCCGCGCGGCTGCGCGTGCGCGAGGCGGACGACGGCGACCTGCTCGACCCGCACGTCGCGCTGCTCGCGCCCGGCGGCAGCCACCTGCGGCTCGACATCGCCGGCGCCGCCGCGCTCAGCCACGCGCCCGAGGTCGGCGGGCTGCGCCCGCGCGCGGACCTGACGATCGCCGACGCCGCCCGCGCGTTCGGCGAGCGCACCGTGCTCGTCGTCCTGACCGGCATGGGCGACGACGGCCTCGCCGGCGCGCAGGAAGTGCGCCGCCGCGGCGGCCGTGTGCTCGTCGAGGCGCAGGAGACCTGCACCGTCTACGGGATGCCGCGGGCGGTCGAGGAGGCCCGCCTCGCGCACGCGGTGCTGCCGCTCGGCGAGCTGCCGGACGCGATCGCCGCCGCCGCGGAGGCCGCCTGATGGACACGCGCGCATATCTGCCCGCCTTCCTCGCGGAGGCGCGTGAGCACTTGCAGGAGCTCGGCTTGGCGATGCTGCGCATCGAGGCCTCCCCGGACGACGGCCTCGCGGCTGAGGGCGTCTTCCGCATCGCGCACTCGCTCAAGGGCATGAGCGCGACGATGGGCTACGACGCGATCGTCGCGCTCACGCACGCGATGGAGGACGTCTTCGAGCTGCTGCGCCAGCGCACGGGAGGGTTGCCGCACGACGCGATCGACGTGCTGTCGGCGTGCCTCGACGCGCTCGAGGCGGCCGTCGAGGCGATCGCCGCCGGGGCCGACGACGCCGCGGCGCTCGACCCGGCGCCCCTGGTCGTCCGCCTGCAGGCGCTCGCGCGCGAGCGCACCCCGGCGCAGGAGCTGGCGCGCGAGGACGACCTGCTGCTCGCTCCCGCGGGTGACCGCCTGCTGCACGTCGTCGCTGACCTCGCGCCTGAGTGCGGCATGCCGGCGGTGCGGGCGTACATGCTGTTCGAGGCGCTGCGCGTCCACGGGGAGCTGGTCAGCGGCGTCCCGGCGCTCGACGCCGTGGAGCGCTTCGCCGGATCTCGGATCGAGGCATGGCTGGCCACTCCCGCCGACGCGGGCGCGATCGCAGAGAGCGTCCGCGCGGTCGGCGAGCTCGCGGGCGTGGAAGTGTGCGAGGCGTCGGCGCCTGAGGACCGTCCCGCCCACGGATCGCAGGACGACCTCAGGGCAGGACAGCTCGCTGGAGCCTCGGCCGCTGGGCATGGTCGGAGCGCTGCAACGGTCCGTGTCGACGCCGAGCGACTCGACGAGCTGCTCCATCTGACGGGTGAGCTCGTCCAGCAGCGCACGACGATCGAGGCGCTCGTGGCCAGCGGCGAGGTGGCCGCCGCGGCGCCCGACCTGCCGCAGGCGGTGCAGCGCCTCGCGCGCACCTCGCAGGCGCTGCAGGAGACCGTCACGCGCGTGCGGATGGTGCCCGTCGAGTCCGTCTTCCTGCGCTTTCCGCGGCTCGTGCGCGACCTCGCCGCGCGGCTCGGCAAGCAGGTCGAGCTGCGCCTGGAAGGCGCCGACACGGAGCTCGACCGGACCGTCGTCGACGCGCTCGGCGACCCGCTCGTGCACCTCGTCCGCAACGCGCTCGACCATGGGCTCGAGGAGCCCGCCGAGCGCACCGCCGCCGGCAAGCCGCCGACCGGCCTGCTGGAGCTGCGCGCGCGCCACGCGGGCGGCCACGTGATCGTCTCCGTGCGCGACGACGGCCGTGGGATCGACCCGCTCGCCGTCGGCCGCGCAGCCGTCGCGCGCGGCCTGCTCGACGCGGAGGCCGCCGCTGCGCTCGACGCCGCCGCCGCCGCCGAGCTGCTGTTCGCGTCCGGCTTCTCGACCGCGACCGCCACGACCGACCTGTCCGGCCGCGGCGTCGGCATGGACGCGGTGCGCGACAGCGTGCGCGCGCTCGGCGGGGACGCTCGGCTCGCCAGCGAGCCGGGCGTCGGCACCGTCGCCGAGCTGCGCCT
>DATHEP010000059.1:0-14322 GCA_035318525.1 Conexibacter sp. | reverse complement strand
GCGCTTTTGCTGTATCCGGACGCCGTCTGTCGCGTGCAACTGGTGGAAGCGCACCGTCTTGGGAGAGGTGGCGGAGTACAGCTTGATCGGCACGTTGACCAGCCCGAAGCTGATCGCGCCGCTCCAGATCGCGCGAGGCATAGAGCCACTTCTACTACCCCGGCGCGCTCGCGACAACCCGCGGGCGCGGTCTTGCGGGCGTCACACGCCCGTCGCCGACGGGCCGAGCGACTCCGCCATGCGCTCGAGCGAGCGGCGCAGCAGGCGCGAGACGTGCATCTGGGAGATGCCGATGCGCTCGGCGATCTCGCGCTGCGTGAGCCCGGCGAAGAAGCGCAGCAACAGGATCCGCCGCTCGCGCTCGCTCAGCAGGCGCAGCCCGCGGCTCAGCTCGACGCGACGCTCCGCGGCGTCGAAGCCGGGATCCTCAACGCCGATGCGCGCCACGGGTTCGCCGTCGTCGCCGAGCGGCTCGTCGAGCGGGACCGTGCTGTACGCCTGTGCGCCCTGCAGCGCTTCGAGCACCTGCTCGGGCGTCGTCCCGGTCGCCTCCGCGAGGTCCTCGACGGTCGGCGAGCGGCCGAGCTTCGTCGAGAGGCGGTCGACTTCACGCGTGACGCGCGCACTCAGCTCCTGCAGGCCGCGTGAGACGCGAACCGACCAGGCGCGGTCGCGGAAGTGGCGCTTGATCTCGCCGAGGATCGTCGGCACGGCGAACGTCGAGAAGCGCAGCTCGCGATCGAGGTCAAAGCGATCGACCGCCTTGATCAGACCGACGCAGCCGACCTGCTCGAGGTCGTCGAGCGGCTCGCCGCGATTGGCGTAGCGGCGGGCCAGCGAGCGCACGAGCGGCATCATGCGCTCGATCAGGAGGGCGCGGGCGCGCTCGTCGCCGTCCTCGTGCCAGCGACGCAGCAACTCGTGCTCGTCGACCAGCGGATCGACCGGCAGGCGAACGATCGTTGCAGACACGTGCTGCGCCTCCTTCGTCGCGGAACCCGGCTGGATCATCCTCTCCGGACAAGCGGGGATGACAAGGTGGACAGACCCGGTCACTGGCGCCCACGCGTCCGCTGCGATACAACGGTCAGGTGGACAAGGGTGGGCAGACCGTCAGCGCAACCGAGTTCGCGGAGCTGACCGGCGTCTCGCGCGAGCGGCTGCGGACGTGGGAGCGGCGCTTCGACTTCCCGCGACCGGCACGCGTCGACCGCGGCCCGCGACGCTACGCGCTCGCGGACGCGATGCGAGTCGTCGCCGTGCGCCGCGCCGCTGAGCAGGGCGTGCCGCTGCCGCGCGCGATCGCCGACGCAGCCGCCGTCGCCGCCGCCACGGTCGTAGACGGCGGGACGCTCGCGGCGACGCTCGACGTCGCGCCGATCCCGGTCGTGCTCGTGTCCGGCCCGGAGCCGCTGCGCGTCGCGTACGTCAACGCGGCGCTGCAGGCGATGCCCGGCGCGATTGCCCCCGGCGAGCAGCTCGAGGCGCTGCCGTGGTTCATGGGCAGCGACCTCGAGCGCACGCTGCGGACGCTGTTCGCGGGCGACACGACGACGCTCGAGTGCGCGCACCCGGGGTGGATCGGCGGCGAGGGGGCCGAACGCTCGATCGCCTTTCGCGTGCCGGCGGCCGCCGGCGCTTCACCGGCCGTCGCGCTCGTCGGCATCGACCGCGACGAGGAACGCCGCGCGCGGCGCGAGCTCGGCGAGCTGCAGCAGGAGCTGACGCGGGTGCGCGTGCGCGAGCAGCGGCGCCAGCGCTGGCTGGCGCTCGCGGCGTCGCTCGCGGAGCGCTTCCAGCGCGAGACCGGCGAGGCGCTGCTCGGCACCACCGTGGACACGCTCGTGCGCCGGCTCGGCGCGGTCGACGCCGGCGTGGCGCTGTACGTCGCTGGGCAACTTGCGCTGGAGGCAACGAGCCGAGGGCTGCTCGGCCCGCACACAGTGACCGTGACGCGCTACGACGATCTCGCGACGCTGATGCAGCGCAGCACGCCCGAGTGGCTCGCGCCGGCGACGGCGGGCGCGTTCGGCGTGCATGCCGGGCTGCATTGCCTGGCGGTGCCGATCGGCGTCGTCGGCGAGCGCCTCGGGGTGCTGCTGATCGTCTTCGACGAGCTCGCCGCGCTCGACGAGGACATCCGCCACCTGCTGCAGGTCGTCGCGGCGGGCCTCGGCTTCACCGTCCTGCGCGACCGCTTCGTGGCCTCGGGGCGCGGTGGCGAGGCGCCCGACGAGCCGCCGCCCGCGTAGGCCTCGGCGCGCAGGCGGTCAGAACCCGTACGACTCGATCAGACGAGCCGGCCCTCCGGCACGCCGCGAGTCCGCTCGATCGGCCAAGAGCAGAGCGAGCCGCGGCCGGGGCAGCCGTCGCAGATGCGCGGGCCGGGATCGGGCGCGACGCGGAAGTCGCGTGCGAGGACGGCGTCGGCGCGGGCGACGAGATCCGCTTCGAGTGCCGGCACGTCGTGGGCGGCGTAGCTCGCGCTGGCAAGCTCGTCGGGCCGTTCGAGGAAGCAGTGGACGACCTCCACCTCCGCGGCACCGCCGTGCAGCGCAGCGAGCGCGTAGACCATGCGTTGCAGGGCGTAGTCCTGCTCGACCAGCTCAGCCGGGCTCGCGTCCGGAGCGAGCCGGTCGCTCTTGTAGTCGACGACGAGCGTGCGTGCGTCCTCCCGTGCGAGCACGTCGATCACGCCCACGAGTGGGATCGCTACGTCGTCGGACGTCGTCAGCCGGAGCGAGAACGGGTGCTCGGGGCGGACGTCGGTGGCGGCGGCGATGCGGGTGCGCAGGGTGCTGGCGTGGAAGCGGGCGAGGAGGGAGGCGATCTCGTCGGCGGCGGCGGGCGTGAGCGCGACGCCGGCCAGCTCGGCGACCGCGTTGATCGCTCTGACGTCGGCCGGCACCGCCCGACTCAGATCGGCCTCCTCGAGCACCGCGTGCACGATGCTGCCCCGCACGCGCGGGTCGAGCTCGGCGGCCGGTCGGCGCGCGACGGCGGCGGCATGCCCGGGATCGTCGGTGGGCGGCAGGCGCAGCACGCGCTCCAGGTAGAAGCGGTAGCCACAGCGAGCGTGCTGCTGGAGGCTGGTGTAGCTGAGCGCGACGATCGGAGGTGCAGCGTCAGCCGCGGACGCCGATCGGGCGGGTGGCGGTGAGGACGCACGCGCGCCGGCCGATAGGCCGGTGTGCGCGCGCCCGGAGCCGACAGGACCCGCCCGCAGCAGCGCTGGACCCGAGCCGGGAAGCTCCACGAGCGTCGTAGGCCGGGCGATCTCATAGGCGATCGAAACGCCGTCGTGCTCGGCGACCCCACTCGGCTCCGCACCCGGCGCACAGCGGCGGGCGACATCGGGGACGAACGCCGGTGCAAGCCATGCGAGGGGGGCACCGCCGGGCCTGAGATCCGGCCACGGGTCGCATCTGACCGCGCCGCTGAGTATCAGCCGCTCGCGGGCGCGAGTGGCAGCGACGTAGAAGAGGCGCGCCTCCTCGTCCGCCTCGGCGCGCTGCTGCTGCTCGACGAGGGCGGCGTACGCGAGCGCGGGCCGGGCAGGCGCCCCGTCGAGCCGCTTGAGGCGGATGCCGACGCGCCCGTCGCGGCCGACCCGCACGAGCGCACGGCCGGCCGACGGCGACTCGCGACCGAGGTCGGCGACGCAGACGACCGGGAACTCGAGCCCCTTCGCGCGGTGGATCGTCATCACGCGCACCGCGTCGAGTGCCTCCCCCTCGACCGGCGCTTCGCTCTCGCGCTCGTCGCCCGACGCGTCGGCCCCGCCGACGAGGCTTGTCACGAGATCGGCGAAGCCGCGCAGGTCGCGCCCGTGCCGCGCCTCGTGCTCGCGCGCAAGCCGCATCAGCTTGCGCACGTTCGCGAGCCGCCGTGCACCGCCCTCCATCCGCAGCAGCACAAGGTCGTAGCCGGTGCGGGCGAGCACGCGGTCGAGCAGCGCTTCGAGCCCGTGGCGTGGCGTGGCGCGGCGCTCCTGCGGCAGCCAGTCGCGCAGCGCGAGCAGGCGCTCGCGATCGTCAGCGGCGAAGCGGTCGGGCAGCGCGTCCTCCTCTGTGAGCGTCCACCACGTGTCCCGACCGCTGGCGCGGGCGGCGGCCGACAGCTGCACGAGCGCGTCGCTCGTCAGCCCGACGAGCGGCGATGCCAGCAGCGTGAAGAGCGCGACGCCGTTGCGCGGGTTCGCCAGCACGGCGAGGTAGGAGACGAGGTCGCGCACCTGCTGCTGCGACCAGTAGCCGCGCCCGCCGATCACGTAGGTCGGCACGCCCCGCTCGACGAGCGCGCGCTCGTAGACGGCGAGGTCGCCTGTCGCCCGCAGCAGCAGCACGACGTCGCCGGGCACGTAGCCGTCGTCGAGCAGGGTGCGCACGCGCGCCGCCAACAGCCGCGCCTCGGCGAGCCGCCACAGTGGCGCCGGCGCGACCGTGCCGGGCGCGACGAGCCCGGCCTCCTCCCAGTCAGCGGAGCGATCGACGACGAGCAGCTCGACGCGGGCGCCATGGCGGGCGGGTCCTGTCACGGGTCGAGGCGATTCCGCGAGCGGGGTCGCGGAATCGTCCTCACCCGCGCCACCCGCCCGATCGGCGTCGGCTTTGTCTCGCCCCGAAACGAGCGGCGTGAAGCTCGCGCCGAACCGCGGCGCGAACGCCAGGTTGAAGGCGTCGAGGAGGTCGGGATGGCTGCGGAAGTTCGTCGCGAGCGTCGTGGCCGCGCCGATCTCGGCGAGCGCGGCGCGGCGCGCGCGGAACTGCTGCACATCGGCGTGGCGGAAGCCGTAGATCGACTGCAGCTCGTCGCCGACGGCGAACAGCCGCCCGCCCGCGATCCGCTC
Organism: Conexibacter sp.; assembly: GCA_035318525.1. Classification (GTDB taxonomy): domain Bacteria; phylum Actinomycetota; class Thermoleophilia; order Solirubrobacterales; family Solirubrobacteraceae; genus Conexibacter. Next base: position 9,473 of record DATHEP010000059.1, on the reverse strand, counting down.
CAGCAGCTCGAGCTGCAGCGGGTTCGTGTCCTGGAACTCGTCCACGAGCACGTGCTGGAAGCGCTCGGCGTAGCGGGCACGGATCCCCTCGTGGTCGCGCAGCAACCGGTTGGCGCGCAGCTCCAGGTCCTCGAAGTCGAGCGCTGACGCCGCCCGCTTCGCCTCGCCGTAGCGACGCGCGAACGCCTGCAGGAGCGCGTCGAGCAGCGCGTGCACCGGCATCGAGGCCGCGTCGGAGCACGCGCTCGCGTAGTCCTCCAGCGCGGCGCGGTAGGCGACGCAGCCGGGGCCGGCGAGCGCAGTAGCGCCGTTGCGCGGCAGCGCAAGCGCCTCCACCGCGCGCGGAGCGGGCGGAGGATCGAGCGGCTCTCGCAGCAGCGCCTCGCAGGCGGCGAGGCGCTCGCGGGCGCGCGCGATCGTCTTGCCGTCGCGCGCCCCCGCCAGCTCGACAGCCGCCTGCGCGCGCGCCAGCGCGAGCGCGCTGCGACGCGGCGCGGGATCGGCCGGTCGCGCGGGCGGCAGCCGCGGCTCCTCCTGGCCGCGGCTGCGCAGCTCACCGTGCAGCGCGACGAGCGCCTCGCCGAGCTCGGCGGCGCGGTAGGCGGCGATCAGCTCAAGCGCCGCGTCGCCGTGCGCCGCGACGAGATCGTCCAAGGCGGCGCGGAAGGCGTCGTCCGACAGGCGGCGGGCCTCCCGCTCGTCGAGCACCGCGAAGCGCGGGTCGAGGCTGGCAACAAGCGCGTGCGCCCGCAGCAAGCGAGCGCAGAGGCTGTGGATCGTCGAGATCCAGGCGCCCTCGGTCGCGCGGGCGCGCTCGTCGTCGCCGAGCGCCTCGAAGCGCGCACGCACGCGCGCCTTCAGCTCGCCCGCCGCCTTCTCCGTGAACGTGATCGCGAGGATCCGCGCCACGTCGCCCTCCTCCGCGCGGGCGGCACGCACGTAGCGCTCGGCCATCACGGACGTCTTGCCGCTGCCGGCGGTCGCCGTCAGCAGCAGCCCGCCTGGATGGGCGAGCGCTGCCTCCTGCTCAGACGTGAACGGGACTCCGCCGGCAGGTCTGGTCACTGGTCCACCCCGCGGCAGATCCCGGGGTAAGCGCAGCCTCTCGACGAGCAGGTCTCCGGCGTCGCCGTCAGCTCGCCCCCGCGCAGGCACGCCGCCAGCTCGCAGGCGCGCGCGGCGGCCGCGTCGAGCTCCTGCTCCAGCTCCTCGCGCGAGCGCGCGTCGGTCTCGTACGCCAGCGCGCCGGCGTCGACGTCGTCGCGGACGAGGCCGCGCGCGCGCAGGTCCTCGCCGCGCAGCGGTTGGTAGATCCCGCCGGCCGGCTCGTGCCGCAGCAGCTCGCGCACCGCCACCATGTAGAGCGCGACCTGAAGCTGGTCCTCGACGCGCCATCTGGCGACCGGCCAGCCTCTGCCAGGACGACCGCTCTTGTAGTCGCGCACGAGCGCGCGGCCGGCGCGGTCGAGGTCGAGGCGGTCGATCACGCCGCGCAGGCGCAGCTCCCCGTCGTCGCCCTGCGCGAGCACCAGCGGCCCCAGCCCGCCCTCCTCCCCCATCCCGAACGCCAGCTCCAGCTCGACCGGCGCGAAGCCGCCGCCGCTGCGCGCCTCGTGCGCCAGCAGCCGCATCACGTCAGCGGCGATCTCATGCGCCGCAGCCGCCTCGGCCGCCGCACCGCGACCCAGCACGAGCCGCCCCGCCTCCTCCGCCACCGCCGCGCGCACGACTGCCTCGGCGGCCGCGAGCGCCTCGGGGACGAGCGGCCAGTCCAGTCTTCCCAGCACCCGCTCCAGCACGCGGTGCACGCAGCTCCCGCGGGCGATCGCTTCGGGATCGGGCTCGAAGCGCTCGGGCGCCAGCTCGCGCTCGACCAGCCAGCGGACCGGGCAGCGCGCGTACGTCTCCAGCGCGCCGGCCGACAGCACCTCGCGCTGGCGCAGCGCCGTGCGCGCCTCCGGTCCCAGCGACGCGAGCGGCGTCGACGGAACGCGCGGACCGGCGAGCGCCTCCGCCCGCGCCCGCTCAGCGTCCGTCGGCGCCTCGTCGACCGGCCACGTGACGGCCGACAGCGGACGATGCCGCCGCGGCAGCTCGTCGAGCAGCGCGCGCACGTCCTCGACGAAGAAGGACGGCAGCACCGGGTTGCCCTCCTCGTCCGCGTCGCGGCAGCTCAGCACGAGCCGCCGATCGGCGCGCGAGACGGCGGCGTAGAAGAGGTAGCGCTCGTCGGCGAGGCGATCCTCGCGCGCCGCAAGCCGCAGGCCGGTGGCGCTGTTCAACGAGCGGCGCTCGTCGTCGGACAGGAACGGCTCCGGCGGCGCCGGGCGCGGGAACTCGCCCGCCTGCAGGCCGCACGCGAGCACCGTGTCGAAGCGGCGAGCGCGGATCGCGAGCGGGTCCGAGATGAGCACGGCGCCCCCGTCGAGCCTCGCGTGCAGCGGCACCTCGAGACGCTCCAGCGTCGTCAGCAGCGCGTCTGGCGCGGCGGCGCGTCGTGGGTCGGCCGTCGCAAGGTCCGCGAGCTCGTCGAGCGCCCTGAGCAGGCCGGTGAGCGCGCGCGCGTCGACCTCCTCGTCGGCGTCGAGCAGCGGGGCGCGCCCGCGGTGCGGCGCGGCGAACAAGCCGCGCGCCTCGCGCCCGAGCGCGGCGAGCAGCGCGAGCGAGCCGTCGGCCGCGGCGCCGCGCAGCCGGTCCAGCTCGCGCAGCGGCCAGCCGCCCGGTGCCTCCTCCCACGCGCGCCGCGCACCCTCGAGGTCCACGATCGCGCGGCGGCGCACGGTCAGCTCGAGCCGATCGGCCAGCTCCGTTCGAGCGAGCCGGCCGGGGGTGCGCAGGTACGCGAGCAGGTCGGCCGGTCGCGCCTCCCGCTCGCGCAGCGCGCAGCGCATCAAGGCGAGCAGGCCGCGGCCGAGCACCGTGTGGCCGAACGGGACCCGACGGTCCAATGCGTACGGAACGCCGTACGTCTCGAGCACGTGCGCGAGCAGCGCGGCGCCGCGCTCGGGGGCTCGGAGCACGACGGCGATCCGCTGGGCCGGCACGCGCTCCTCGTGCAGCAGCCGCAGCAGCTCCGCTGCGACCAGCTCCGCCTCGGCCCGCTCGCCGCCGGCCACGAGCAGCCGCACGGCGTCGCCGGCGGGCACGCGTGGCGCCCCCGGCTCGAACAGGTGGCGCTCGACGTGGTGGAGCGCGGCGCGCGACGCCGGCTCGTAGTGCTCGTCGCGGGGCGGCAGCTCTTCGACGCCAGCCGTCGCCAGCTCCCGCAGCTCGGCCACGAGCGTCGACGCGCGCCCGGCGAACGCCGCGCGGCCGGCCTCGTAGGTGAGCGAGACGGTGACCTGGGCGTCGACGACGCGCGCGAGCGTCTCGACCGCATCGCGCTCGAGCGGCGTGAGGTCGTCGAAGCCGTAGAGCAGCACGGGCGTTACGCCCCACGCGGCCGGCGCAGCCCGCAGCGCGTCGAGCGCGCGCCACGCGAACAGCTCCGCGTCCACGCGGCCGAGGCGCTCGAGCGCCCGTGCGTAGCGGTCGTAGATCGCCGCCGCCTCGCGCGCGGCCGGCGTCGCCTCCGGCCAGTCGCGCACGGCGGCGGTGAAGCGCTGCGGCGTGACGAGCGAGCGCTGCAGCTCCGCGACGAGCTGTACGGCGGCCCTGTGGAAGCCGGCGGTCGCCGCGACGGGCGCGAGCGCGTCGAGCGGCGCGTCGGCGATCGCCCCGGCGACGAGCCGGTCCCGCTGCAGGCGGCTGACGCGGCGGGCGGCGTAGCCGGCGCGCCGGGCGACCTCGCGGGTCAAGCCGGCGAAGGTCGTCACGCGGCCGCCGGACCCGGCGCCCTCGGCCAGCTCGCGCTCGAAGTGCGCGACGTCGGCGAAGGTCGGGACGACGAGCCACGGGTCGCGCCGCGCGGCCGCGCGGAACGCGTCGAGCACGACTCCGGCCTTCGCCGAGTTCGCGGGTCCGATGACGAGCTTCAGCGGCATGGGTCCGACATGGTGGCGCGCGCCGGGGACGGCGCTCGGCCTGCGCCGTGCGTGAGCAGCTCCCGAACCCTCGCCGTCGCAGCGATCGGCGCGCGGATGGGGCGCGGTTCGTGCCGATCCTGCGGAAGGCGCGTTACGCGACTGCGGATTCGGCGGAGCTTGCGGCGGGAGCCGCGACGCCGTCGGCGGTGGCGCCGTCGGCTGGGTCCTCCGCCTCCGGCAGCTTGGCACCCTCGCGCGCCCAGGGCTCGTCGAACTCGACGCGCCAGCGGCCCTCGTCCGTCTGCTCCAGCGCCAGCCGCGCCCGGAACGAGCGGCCGGAGCGGCCTCTGAAGCCGGTGACCGCTCTCTCGGTGCGGCCGGTGCGGATCAGCTCGCGCACGATCGCGGCCGTCAGCGTCTTGCCGGCCTTCGCCTTCCAGATCACGAAGCCGCAGCCCGGATCCTCGCGCGACCAGCAGGAGTAGCCCTTGCGGTTCTCGATGATGTCGTGGCCGCAGACGGGGCACGGACCCAGGTTCGCGCGCGGGATGCGGACGTCTCTGAGCTTCTCGTCGAGCGTGGCGACCGTCGCCTCGGCGAACTTGACGATGTCGCCCATGAACGCCTTGCGCGTGTCCTCGCCCGTCTCGATGCGCGCGAGGCGGTGCTCCCAGTCCCCTGTGAGACCCGGCGAGGTGAGCTGGTGTCCGTCGAGCAGACGGATCACGTTGAGCCCCTTCTCAGTCACGACCAGGGCGCGCGCGTCACGCTCGATGTAGCCGACTGTCAGCAGGCGCTCGATGATCGCCGCGCGGGTGGCCGGCGTCCCGATGCCGGAGTCCTTCATCGCCTCGCGCAGCTCTTCGTCGTCGACGAGTCTGCCGGCCGTCTCCATGGCTGCCAGCAGCGAGCCCTCGGAGTAGCGCCGCGGCGGTCTCGTCTCCTTCTCCTCGGAACGGATGTCACGAGTGTCGACGGTCTCGCCCTGCTCGAGTCTCGGCAGCTGCTGCTCCCGGCCCTCGTCCTCCTCGCCGGGTCTCGGCTCCGCGTCCGCCTGCTCGCCGTAGACGCCGCGCCAACCCGGCACGACCATCACCTTGCCGCGCGTGCGGAACGTGTGGCCGGCGACCTCCGTCTCGACGCGCGTGTTCTCGAACACGGCCTCGGGATGGAAGACGGCGAGGAAGCGGCGCACGACGAGGTCGTAGATGCGCAGGTCGTCGCCGCTCAGCTTGTCGACCGGATGCGGCGCGTTCGTGGGGATGATCGCGTGGTGGTCGGTGACCTTCTCGTTGTTGACGACGCGCCCGAGCGGCAGCATGTCGAGGCTGGTCACGTAGGCGGCGCCGGCGGCGTACTCGCGCTGCTTGCCGACGATCCCGGCGATCGGCTTGATCTCGGGGATCATGTCGCTCGGCAGGTAGCGCGAGCTGGTGCGCGGATACGTCAAGGCCTTGTGCTCCTCGTACAGCCGCTGCGCCGCGCCGAGCGTGCGCCGCGCCGAGAAGCCGAAGCGCGAGTTCGCCTCACGCTGCAGGGAGGTCAGGTCGTAGAGCAGCGGCGCGCGCTCTCTGCGCGTCGTCTTCTCGAGCTTGGAGATGACGCCAGCCGTCTCGCGACATGCCGCCACGATCGCCGCCGCCTCGGCAGCGGACGCGATGCGCGGCCCCTTCCCCACCTCAGAGCCAGAGCCCGCAGCCTGATACCGGCCCTCGTACAACCGCTCGCCAGCAGCCGCGAACGACGCGTCGACGATCCAGTACGGCTCCGGTCTGAACGCGCGGATCTCCTCCTCGCGCCGAGCCAGGATCGCCAGCGTCGGTGTCTGCACGCGCCCCAGGGACACAGCGCCGTCGAACGACGAGCGCAGGCGGATCGTCGCCGCGCGCGTGGCGTTCATGCCGACGATCCAGTCGGCCTCGCTGCGCGAGCGGGCCGCGTCCTCCAGCGACGCGAGCTCCTCTCCCGGCCGCAGCCGCCCGAACGCCTCTTCGATCGCCGTCTTCGTCATCGACGACAGCCACAGCCGCTGCACCGGCAATCTCGAGCCGGCCTTCTCGTAGAGGTAGGCGAAGATCAGCTCGCCCTCGCGGCCGGCGTCGCAGGCGTTCACGACAAGCTCGACGTCGTCGCGGCCGAGCTGGCGCTTGACGACGTTCATCTGTCTTCTCGAGCGCTCGTCGCGCACGACGAGCTTGAACTTCGGCGGCACGATCGGCAGGTCGGCCATGCGCCATCTCTTGAACTTGTCGTCGTACTCGTCCGGCTCGGCGAGCTGCACGAGATGGCCGACAGCCCAGGTGATCACGTGCTCCGGACCTTCGAGCACGCCCTCGCTTCTCTGGAAGGGACCGGGCAGCACGCGGGCGAGGTCTCTCCCGACGGACGGCTTCTCGGCGATGACGAGGGTCTTGCTCATGAGCCCGTGGAGGGTAGCGGTCTGTCAACCGGCGCACGCGCCGCTCGACACGGCGGCGCTTCCATCCGCGTCGGCGAGCGCCTCGCGCACGACCGCGTTCGGAACCCCGTAGCCACCGCGCCGGCCACTCGTCGTGGCGGCGAAGACGGTCGTCAGGACACGGCCCTGCGCGTCCACGATCGGTCCGCCGGAGTTGCCGCTGCGCACGCGACCGCGCAGCGGCGTGACGCTCCGGCGCACCGGGCCGCGGCCGTACGCGTCCTCCGAGATGACCGCGCGGGTCGCGCCGACGCGGCCGGCCTCCGCGTCGAACGGCCCGTTGAGGGGGTAGCCGAGGATCGCGCCGGCGGTGCCGCTGGCCGGCTCGCCGCCGATCGCGAGCGCCGGCGAGCCGAGCCCGTCGACGCGCAGCACGGCGAGGTCGTTGCGCACGTCGAAGTGGACGAGCGTGGCCGGGCGGCTTGCGGTCGTGTCCCCTGGCGCCTGCACGACCGTGTCCTGCTCGCCGGCGACGACGTGGGCGTTCGTCACCACCAGCCCGGGCGCGGCGACCCAGCCGCTTCCCTCGACGCCGAGCCCGCATGCGGTGCCCAGGATGCGAACGACGCTCGGCGCCGCCTCGCGCACGCCGGGCTCGCGCAGCACCGCGCCCGACGGCGGCGCGACGTCCGCGCCCGGTCCGGTCACCTGCGGCAGCGGGTCGAAGCGCGCGAGCGCGTTGAGGATCGGCCCCGACGGCGGCAGCGCGTCGTTCAACTGGCGCAGCACGAACGAGCGCTGGACGTCGTCACGCAGGTCGCGCAGCACCGGCGTCTGCAGCACCACGGCACCCGCCAGCCATGCCACCCCGAGCGCGATCGCGACGCTCAGCACGGCGCCGAGCAGCCCGTCGAGCGTGCCCAGGCCGGGGATCCACAGCCCGCGCCGCAGGCGCGCGCCGAGCCGCTCGAGCCCGCTCGCCAGCAGGCCGCCGACCAGCAGCGCGCCGGCGAGCGCGAACAGCGGCGCGTACGGCGAATGAGACCCCTCCGGAAGCACCAGCGGACCGATGCGCGCACCGAGCAGCGCGCCGATGACGAGGCCCGTGAGCGACAGCGCGCCGACGATCAAGCCGCGCCGCAGGCCGGCGAGGCCGAACAGCAGCGCGAACGCGACGATGACCCAGTCGAGCGTCGTCATGCGAGCGACAGCATGCAGGACGGCTCGACCGGCCGCCCCATGATCTACGCTCCGCAGGCGTGGAGGCAGGTGGCCGTAGGGGCGCGCACGCCGCGCCGCGCTATTCCGATGCCGACGTCGAGCGGCGTCGCCGCGTGCTGCGCCGCGGCCTCCCGGCCCTCGCCGGCGTGGCGGTCGTCGCGCTCGTGCTGGGGCTGCTGCTCGGCGGCGGCTCCGGCCGCGTCGAGCGCGAGACCGCGCACCGCTTCGCGACCTTCTGGGCCGACGGCGACTACGGGCGCATGTACGGGCTGCTGGACGCGGAGGCGAAGGCGCGCGTGGCGTTCGAGGAGTTCGCCGCCGCGTACCGCGAGGCGGCGCAGACGGCGACGATCCGCTCGATCGTCGTGGGCGAGATCGGCGAGCGCGCGGCCGATCGCTACCCCGTCCCGTTGACGATCCGCACGCGCGTCTTCGGCACGATCCGCGGCACGCTCGCGCTGCCGGTCAGCGGCGAGGGCGAGCAGTTGCGCGTCGCGTGGCGGGAGGAGGCCGTGTTCCCCGGTCTGGGCCTCGGCCAGGTGCTCACGCGCGAGACGGCCCTGCCTCCGCGCGCCGCGCTGCTCGCGCGGGACGGGACGGTGCTCGCGAGCGGCGACGACCGCAGCTCGGACGACCCGGAGCTGGCCGCGAACATCGCCGGCCGCCTCGAGCCGCCGCCGCCCGAGGACCACAGCATGCTGCGCTCGCTCGGCTACCCGCCCGACGCGCTCGTGGGCGTCTCCGGTCTCGAGCGCGTCTTCCAGCGGGAGCTGGCGGGCGAGCCGGGCGGCACGCTCCATGCCGGCGGTCGCGTGATCGCGCAGACGCAGCCGCGCCCCGCCGCCGCGGTGCGCACGACGATCTCCCCGGAGATCGAGCGCGCGGCGATCGCCGCGCTCGCCGGCCGCTACGGCGGCGTCGCCGCGCTCGACCCGCGCAGCGGCGAGGTGCTCGCGCTTGCCGGTGTCGCCTTCTCGGCGCTGCAGCCGCCGGGATCGACGTTCAAGATCGTGACGCTGACGGGTGCGCTCGAGGCGGGCATCACGAAGCCGAGAGAGACGTTCCCGGTGCAGAGCGGCACGACAATCGAGGGCGTCGGGATCGAGAACGCGAATGGCGAGTACTGCGGCGGGACGTTGGTCGATTCCTTCGCGCACTCCTGCAACTCCGTCTTCGCGCCGCTGGGGGCCGAGCTCGGCGCTGAGCGCTTCGTCGACGTCGCCGAGCGCTTCGGCTTCAACGAGGCGGTCACGATCCCCGGCGCTGAGACGAGCACGGTCCCGAGCGCGGAGCAGATCGGCGACGCGCTCGCCGTCGGCTCGTCCGCGATCGGCCAGGGGATGGTGCAGGCGACGACGCTCGAGATGACGCTCGTGGCCGCCACGATCGCGATGGACGGCCGCCGGCCGCTCCCGACGCTGCAACTGGGCGCGGGACCACGCTTCGTGCGCGTCACGCGGCCGCGCGTCGCGCGCGAGGTGGCGCGCATGATGCGCGCCGTCGTCGCGTACGGCACCGGGACGGCGGCGGCGATCGCCGGCGCCGACGTCGCCGGCAAGACCGGCACCGCCGAGCTGCGCAGCACCGTCCCCGCCGACGGCGAGGAGGAGGCCGAGCACCTCGACGACGGGATCCCCGACACGGACGCCTGGTTCGTCGCGTTCGCGCCCGCGAGACAACCGCGCGTCGCCGTCGGCGCGCTGTTCGTAGAGGCCGGGTCCGGCGGCGACGTCGCCGCTCCGGCCGCGCGCGACGTGCTCGCCGCCGCGCTGCAGAGACCCGGCGGCTAGCTGTAGAACCCAGCCACGTTGTTCAGCTCGGCGAGCCGTGCGTGCGGGCTCTTGTGGCTGAGGGCGCCGTGTGGTCGGTGGTGATTGTAGAAGTCGATC